>CALZKW010000049.1 GCA_945788095.1 uncultured Prevotellaceae bacterium
TCTCGATTTATGCCTCATCCTTGGCAAGGACAGTCATAACCCACATAAAATAAAAGATGGACGCCAACCGACCCACTAAAGAGCACCCCAATGGCACCCGCCTCTACCAGCAACCCATGGCCATGAAAGAGGCTTTGGGACTGAAGCGTATCACTACACTACTCAACCGCTATTATATCACTGAGTCAGAACAGGTTATACTACCCACTCCTACACCCGAAGAGACACCTCAAAAGCGTAGTGCAGAGCACCAATCCATGCTCTGCTGGGCACTCGTACCCGTCACGTTGACGCTCCACTTCATAGCATCGCTGCACGATCGGCAAACAAGGCGTCAACGACGACTTTTCATCCCAGCTCTGCCCTACCCCACAGCCACCTGTAAGGTTGCTCGACATCGACGGCCGAGCCCGGGGCATTGACGCATATTAATATTAATATGGTGTAGAGCGAAAAAATGCTATAAAATAGTTTTCTATCCCGTGGCAATTGCGTATCTTTGCACGGAATTCAGGAAACTAACATTTTGCATGCATCAATATAAGACAAAACTACTGACGCTGATGGTTGGAACCGCACTGGCGGGCTCCGCATTGCCGGCATGGGCAGACGGAGACGATGCTACAGGACTGCGCATTAACCAGCTCCACCTGGAGACCCGCATGGGATTCGAGGGCGACTGGCTCAAGGGCAAGACACAGCACGACCAGACGGGTTTCAAGGGACAGTACCTCAATCTGCGCTTCGACGGACAGATTACCAAGGGACTGACCTTCAGCTACCGACAGCGCCTCAACAAGAATACAGACCAGACCTTCTGGGATGCAACGGACTGGTTGCATCTCGACTACAAGCCCACCAAGCATTGGGAACTCTCGGCCGGTAAGCAGGTGGTGTGGATAGGCGGATACGAATACGACCGCGCACCCATCGACCTCTACCAGTGCTCGGAGTACTGGCAGCACATACCATGCTACCAGCTCGGATTCTCGGGGGCCTACATATTCAACCCCGACCATAAATTATTGATACAGATGACCAACTCGCCCTTCCGCGCATGGGCCGGCAACAACACCTACGCCTTCAACCTCATCTGGTATGGACGTGTGGGATGGTGGGAATCCATCTGGAGCACCAACATGATGGAGTATGCACGAGGCAAGTGGATTAACTACATCGCGCTGGGCAACAAATTCAACATCACCGACGGGCTCCACGCAGAGGTAGACCTCGTGAACCGCGCATCGAGCCACCAGACTTTCTTCTTTCGCGACTTCTCGGTCATTGGCGAACTCTCATACGCTCCCCACGAGAGCGTGAGGACATTTGCCAAATACAGTTTTGACCAGAACCTGACGCACACCAATGCCGACCTGCTCGTGGCACAGGGTGTGAAGATGCAGATGGCAGCCATGGGCATCGAGGTCAACCCCATCAAGAAATACCGTGAGGGTATACGTCTCTTTGCCTCGGCAGGCTATAGTTGGGGACAGAACCCACCCGCAAGCGCCGTGTGGCACAACCACGAATGGAAGATGGACGTTGGTGTGAAGTGGCGCCTCGACGTGCTCGATGCTGCTGAGAGAATCGTGAGGAAAATCAAGAAGTAGGGGCTCACCCACACAACCAGAAAACCTCATAACCTCAAAACCTCATACAACTCTAAAACCTCAATAAACCTCACAACCATCAAAAGATGAAAAAGTTTAAGAACCCGCTGCCAAACGGCGTGATGTGCACCATCATCCTGTGTGTCCTGTTTGGCTACATGGCCACTGTGATGGGCCTCACCAACATGCTCAACAGTATGATGAAGACAGCCCATGACCTGCTCATCAACACCGTGTTCTACCTCATGGGTATGTGCGTGCTCACAGGAGCATTGGGCAAGATTCTCATCAACTTTGGTGTGGTCAACCTGCTACAGAAGATGCTGAAACCTGTGATGCGCCCCCTCTTCAACATGCCTGGCGTGGCATCACTCGGTGCAGTACTCACCTTCCTGAGCGACAACCCAGCCATCATTGCCCTGACCAAGGACAAAGGATTCGCCCGATACTTCAAGAAATACCAGCACGTATCGCTTGTCAACTTCGGCACAGCATTTGGCATGGGCCTGCTCGTCATCATCTTCATGATGGGACAAGGCTACTACAAAGAGCCATTCATCGGTTTCTTTGGCGCCATGTGTGGCTGCGTCATCGCCACACGACTGATGCAGTACTTCACCGTGAAGGACTTCCCCAACTATAAATATGAGAGCGCCGTGTCGGACGAGGAGATAGCTGCCCTCGAGGCCGAGGAGGCTGAGAAGGCCGCACAGCAGGAGGGCAAGAACGAGGAGTCCACCTTCATCCGTGTACTCAACGCCTTGCTCGACGGCGGTAAGGAGGGTGTAGAGATTGGTCTTGCCATCATACCCGGCGTGGTGATTATCAGCACGTTGGTGATGATGTTCACCTTCGGAGGTAGCGTGGAGGGCCAGGATGCTGCCGGCCACGACATCATCGTCTATACCGGTGGTGCCTATGAGGGCACCCAGTTGCTGCCATGGTTGGCCAGCAAGATTAGTTTTGTGTTCGAGTGGCTCTTCGGATTCACAGCCCCCGAGCTCGTGGCATTCCCCATCACCGCCCTCGGCGCCGTGGGTGCAGCCCTCGGACTCATCCCCGAGTTTGCAGCCAAGGGCATCATCGACGGCAATGCCATCGCCGTATGTACCGCCATGGGTATGTGCTGGAGCGGATACCTCAGTACCGACGCCGCCACTCTGGACTCCCTGGGCTACCGCCCCTTGGTGCCACGAGCCTTCCTGAGCACCTTTCTCGGCGGTATAGCTGCAGGCATCATCACCCACTGGACATACGTAGGCATCATAGCCCTGAGTAGCGTCTTTGCCCCCAAACCCGTGTGGACAGCAGAGATAAATACATGGACAGGCACAGAGGAGAAGGCCGTGGTATCGACCATCACCATGCAGGACGACAGCACCTACGTCATGAAGGGACTCTGCGGCAACAAGGATGCAGAACTCCACTTTGCTGTCAATGCCAAGGACAGCACCATGGTCATCACCAACCAGTATGCCAAGAAGGGTGACTACAGTTTCGTATACATCAACGAAAAGGCTACCAGCGAGAAGGATATCCACCACATAAGCCTCTATACCACAACGGATTACTCTGAGTTTGTGGGCACACAGAAGAAGGGATACTTCTGGGTATTCATCTGGATGTACGACTGCAAGAACCGACCCGTGGGCGGCGGCTACCTCGAGGCCACCTGGGGCGGCCACAAGCGCGAGACCACCGAGGAGGTGATCGAGCAGATAGAGAAGGAGGTGGAGGAGCGCATCGACTCCTTCAACGTGGCCAAGGAGACCGCAAGCCCCAGCCCCGCCGAAGGAGAGGCACCTCAGAATACAGAAGGGGCCAAATAGCCACCACCTGTACCATAAGGCCAATTAAACCAATCAGGCTTATTAGACCTATTAGGCCAATCCGACCTATCAGATAAAAACAAATACAACATAAATATGAGCAACCAACGCTACATGATGCGCGGAGTGAGCGCAGCAAAAGAGGATGTGCACAACGCCATCAAGAACATAGACAAGGGCCTGTATCCTCAGGCATTCTGTAAGATCATACCCGATATCCTGGGCGGCGACCCCGAGTATTGCAATATCATGCATGCCGACGGAGCCGGCACCAAGTCGAGCTTGGCCTACATGTACTGGAAGGAAACTGGCGATCTCTCAGTATGGAAGGGCATCGCACAGGACGCACTCATCATGAACACCGATGACCTGCTCTGCGTAGGCGCCGTGGACAACATACTGGTGAGCTCTACCATCGGCCGCAACAAGATGCTGATACCCGGTGAGGTCATCTCGGCCATCATCAACGGTACCGACGAACTGATGCAGGAGATGCGCGAGATGGGCGTGGGCATCTACGGCACCGGCGGCGAGACTGCCGACGTGGGCGACCTGGTGCGTACCATCATCGTGGACTCAACCGTGACATGCCGCATGAAGCGCAGCGACGTGATCGACAACGCCAACATCCGTCCTGGCGATGTCATCGTGGGCCTCTCGAGCACCGGTCAGGCAACCTATGAGAAGGAGTACAACGGCGGTATGGGCAGCAATGGTCTGACCTCTGCCCGTCATGACGTATTCTCGAAGTATCTGGCCGAGAAATATCCTGAGAGCTTCGACCACGCTGTGCCCGAGGAACTCGTTTACAGCGGTACGAAGCGTCTGGACGACGCCATCGAGAACTGCCCCCTGACAGCCGGCAAGATGGTGCTCTCCCCCACCCGAACCTATGCCCCCGTCATCAAGCGTATCCTCGACGAGATGCGCCCCGAGATACACGGTATGGTGCATTGCACCGGTGGTGCACAGACCAAGGTGCTCCACTTCGTGGGCGACAACTGCAAGGTGGTCAAGGACAATATGTTCCCCATCCCTCCCCTCTTCAAGACCATTCAGGAGGAGAGCAAAACCGACTGGAGCGAGATGTACAAGGTGTTCAACATGGGTCACCGCTTGGAGATCTACGTATCACCCGAGCAGGCCGAGAAGGTCATCGAGATTAGCAAGTCATTCAATATCGATGCACAGATTATCGGTCATATTGAAGAAGGTCAGAAGAGCTTGACTATCAAGAGCGAATACGGAGAATTCCACTATTAATGACAGCCCAGAGAAAGAATGGAACTACTTGAAAGATTAGATGGTCTTGTGGCACGCTTTGAGGAGGTATCGACCCTGATTACCGACCCAAGTGTGATAGCCGACCAGAAACGATATGTGAAGCTGACCAAGGAATGGAAAGACCTGGGTAAGCTGATGGATGCACGCAAGGAATACATGGGATGTCTGCAGAACGTGGCCGACGCCAAGGAGATGATGGCGATGGAGGACGATGCAGAGACCAAGGAGATGCTGCGCGAGGAACTCTCGCAGAGCGAGGCACGCATACCACAGCTCGAGGAGGAAATCAAACTCCTGCTCGTACCTGCCGACCCCGAGGACGACAAGAACATCGTGCTCGAGATACGCGGCGGTACGGGAGGCGACGAGGCCGCTCTCTTCGCAGGCGACCTGTTCCGTATGTACAGCAAATACTTTGAGACCAAGGGTTGGAAGATGACCGTGTCGAACTTCAACGAAGGTGCAGCGGGTGGATACAAGGAAATCGTATGCACCGTGACCGGCGAGGGCGTCTACGGCATCATGAAATACGAAAGCGGCGTGCACCGCGTGCAGCGTGTGCCTGCCACCGAGACACAAGGACGCGTACACACCTCTGCTGCCACCGTGGCCGTACTGCCCGAGGCAGAGGAGTTTGACGTGGTGATCAACGAGGGCGCCATCAAGTGGGATACCTTCCGCTCAAGCGGTGCAGGTGGTCAGAACGTCAACAAGGTGGAGTCGGGAGTGCGAGCACGCTACATGTGGCGCAACCCATTCACCAACGAAGACGAGGAGATACTCGTAGAGTGTACTGAGACACGTGACCAACCCAAAAACAAGGAACGTGCGCTGGCGCGCCTGCGTACATTTATCTACGACAAGGAGCATCAGAAGTATCTCGACGACATCGCATCGAAGCGCAAGACCATGGTGTCGACCGGTGACCGCTCGGCCAAGATACGCACCTACAACTACCCCCAGGGACGCATCACCGACCACCGCATCGGATACACCATCTACAATCTCCCCGCCTTCATGGATGGACAGATACAGGACTGCATCGACCACCTCATCGTGGCCGAGAACGCTGAGCGACTGAAGGAAGCCGAACTCTAAGAAGATTAGAGTATGGGATTTTGGAAGGATGTAAAGAAAGAATGGATGGTACCTGTCAAGGGGACACCAAGAGAGAAAGAGCAATTCTGGGTGGACATGGCTTCCCTCATACCCGCCCAATACGCCTTCCATGCGAACGGCGGTGATTTGCCATGGTACTGGCAGTTTGCGCTATTCTTTGCCATTGTAATCGCCTTTGACGTGGTCTACTACATAGCGAAAGGAATCATCAAGAAATTAACCAAATAAAAGCTACATGCCTGCCCACAAGAATTGTAGCACCTCCCGTCCAGGGAGGCGGGGTGGGACTATTATCATGAACAGACAAGAACTGGTAAGCGAGATAAAGAAAAAGAAGTCTTTCCTCTGTGTCGGCCTCGACACCGACCTCAAGAAGGTGCCCGAGCATCTGCTCAAGGAGGAAGACCCCATCTTCGCCTTCAACAAGGCCATCGTTGACGCCACCGCCCCCTACTGTGTGGCTTACAAGCCCAATCTGGCCTTCTACGAGGCATTTGGTGTGAAGGGTATCATGGCCTTCGAGAAGACCGTGGAGTATATCAAAAAGAACTACCCCGAGCAGTTTATCATCGCAGATGCCAAGCGTGGCGACATCGGCAACACCAGCCAGATGTATGCACGCACCTTCTTCGGCGAATACGATGTAGACGCACTCACCGTGGCTCCCTACATGGGCGAGGACAGCGTCACACCCTTCCTCGAGGGTTACGAGGGCAAGTGGGTCATCCTGCTGGCATTGACCTCCAACAAGGGTAGCTTCGACTTCCAGCTCACCGAGGACAAGGAGGGCGAGCGCCTGTTTGAGAAGGTAATACGCCGCTCACAGGAGTGGGGCAACGACGACAACATGATGTATGTCGTAGGTGCCACACGCGGCGAGATGTTCAAGGACATCCGTAAGGTAGCCCCCAAGGCATTCCTCCTCGTACCCGGTGTGGGTGCACAGGGCGGTAGCCTCGAGGAAGTATGCAAGTATGGCATGATCGAGGACTGCGGTCTGCTCGTCAACAGCAGCCGTGCCATCATCTATGCCGACAAGACAGAGCGCTTTGCTGAGGTAGCTGCCGAGAAGGCCAAGGAGGTGCAGGAGCAGATGGCTGCCCTGCTGTAATTATTAGAGGTTTTAGGCTTTAGACCGGTCGCTTTGCTCCCCTCTAAATTTATAGGAGCAATGCAGAGAAGTAACCACAGCCTCCCTAAAACCTAAAACCCAAAACCCAAAACCTAAAACAATGGAATTTACCGCACAAATGATAGCCGGCCTCATCGGAGGTACCGTTGTAGGCGACCCCGAGGCTAAGGTCAACAACTTCGCCAAGATTGAGGAAGGCAAGCCCGGATGCATCAGCTTCCTGGCCAACGACAAGTACGAGCACTACATCTATGAGACAGAGAGCAGCGTCGTATTGGTAAACAACAACTTCGAGCCCAAGAAGGAAATCAAGGCTACACTCATCAAGGTGGCCGATGCCCGTGAGGCTGTGGCCAAACTGCTGCAGGCCTATGAGAGCATGAAGCCCAAGAAGACAGGCGTGAGCGACCTGGCTTTCATCGACCCCACAGCCAAGGTGGGCGAGGGATGCTACATCGGTCCCTTCGTAGCCATAGCCGAGGGCGCTGTGGTAGGCAACAACTGTGTGCTCCACCCCCATGTGACCATCGGTAAGAATGCCAAGGTGGGCGACAACACGGAGATATACCCCAACGCCGTGATTTATCACGACTGCAAGGTGGGTTCACGCTGTGTGCTTCACTCCGGTTGCGTCATCGGAGCAGACGGATTCGGATTCCAGCCCACAGAGGAGGGCTATGAGAAGATACCCCAGATAGGTATCGCCATCATCGAGGACGATGTGGAGATAGGTGCCAACACCTGTGTGGACCGCGCCGTGATGGGTGCTACCATTGTGCACAGCGGCGTGAAGCTCGACAACCTCGTGCAGATAGCCCACAACGATGAGATTGGTTCGCACACCGTGATGTCGGCCCAGGTGGGCGTAGCAGGCAGCACCAAGGTGGGCGAATGGTGTATGTTTGGCGGACAGGTAGGTATCGCAGGCCACGCCACCATCGCAGACCACACACAGGCCGGCGCACAGGCAGGTATCGCCAACTCGGTGAAGCAGCCTGGCACAGCCGTACAGGGTAGCCCAGCCATAGCATTCAAGAACTTCTGGCGCTCGAGCGTGGTATTCAAGAACCTGCCTGAGCTCAACACCACCGTCAACCAGCTCAAGAAGGAAATAGAAGAACTGAAGAAACAACTGAACAACGCATAAGACACAGGAATGAATAACAAACAGAGTACACTTGCATCAAGCTTCTCACTCAGCGGCAAGGGACTACACACAGGACTCAACCTGACAGTCACCTTCAATCCCGCTCCCGAGAATCATGGTTATAAGATCCAGCGTATAGACCTGCCCGAGCAGCCCATCATCGACGCCGTGGCCGAGAATGTGGTAGAGACCACCCGAGGCACCGTATTGGGCAAGAAGGACGTGAAGTGCAGCACCGTGGAGCATGCCTTTGCTGCTCTCTATGCTATGGGCGTGGACAACGTATTCATCACCGTAGACGGTCCTGAGTTTCCCATCCTTGATGGTAGCGCAGAGCTCTACGTGGACAACATCAAGCGCGTGGGCATCCAGGAGCAGGAAGCCGAAAAGGATTACTATGTCATCACACGCAAGATGGAGTTCAAGGACGAACAGACTGGCTCGAGCATTACCCTCCTGCCCGATGAGCAGTTCTCCATCACTGCCATGATCAACTTCGACAGCAAGTTTATCAGCAGCCAGTTTGCCACTCTCGACGACATGAACAACTTTGAGAGCGAAGTGGCCAAGGCACGTACTTTCGTCTTTGTGCGCGAGATTGAGCCACTGCTCATGGCCGGCCTCATCAAGGGTGGTGACCTGGACAACGCCGTGGTAATCTACGAGCGCGAGACCTCACAGGAGAACCTCGACAAGCTCTGCCAGTTGACAGGTGCTGAGAAGCACGACGCCAAGGAGCTCGGCTACATCCAGCATAAGCCCCTGGTGTGGGAGAACGAGCCTGCACGCCACAAGCTCCTCGACATCATCGGCGACATGGCCCTCATCGGCAAGCCCATCAAGGGACGCATCATAGCCACACGCCCTGGCCATACCATCAACAACAAGTTTGCTCGCATGATGCGCAAGGAGATACGCAAGTATGAGGTGCAAGCTCCAAGCTACAACCCCAACAAGCCCGCCTTGATGGACAACGTAGGCATTCAGAACATGCTGCCCCACCGATTCCCCATGCAGCTGGTCGACAAGATTATCGACATCAAGGACCAGACCATCGTGGGTTTGAAGAACGTGACAGCCAACGAGCCCTTCTTCACAGGCCACTTCCCCGGCAACCCCGTGATGCCAGGCGTGCTCATCGTGGAGGCTATGGCACAGGTGGGCGGTATCCTTATCCTGGGCAAGCAGGACGACCCCTCGGGCTACAACACCTACTTCCTAAAGATAGATAATGTGAAGTTCCGCCAAAAGGTGGTACCCGGCGATACGCTCATCTTCCTGGTGAAGAACACCTGCGAGCTGCGTCACGGCATCGGCACCATGGTGGGCTATGCCTTCGTGGGCGAGAACTGCGTGGCTGAGGCTACATTCACCGCACAGATAGTAAAGAAATAAACAGCTCCCTCCTAACCTCCCCCAAGGGGAGGGACTCACAAAATTAACAATATCCCACTATCCCCCTCACCACAACATCTCTCCCTCCGCTTCGGGGGAGGGTCAGGGTGGGGCATTCAATATTAATATGATCAGTCCATTAGCATACATTCATCCTGAGGCCAAGATTGGCGAGGGATGCGAGATTGGCCCCTTCTGCTACATCGACAAGAACGTAGTGATAGGCGACAACAACGTATTGATGAACAGCGTGACGGTGCTCTACGGTTCGCGCATCGGCAATGGCAACACCATCTTCCCTGGTGCTGTCATCGGAGCCATACCCCAGGACCTCAAGTTCCAGGGCGAGGAGACCACCGCTGAGATTGGCGACAACAACAAGATACGCGAGAACGTGACCATCAACCGCGGTACGGCCGCTAAGGGCAAGACCGTGGTGGGCAGCAACAACCTGCTGATGGAGACCGTACATGTAGCCCACGATGCCATCGTAGGCAACGGATGTATCATCGGCAACGGCACAAAGCTGGCCGGTGAGACCATCATCGACGACTTCGCCATCATCAGCGCCAACGTACTGCTCCACCAGTTCTGTCGCATCGGAGGCTACACCATGGTGGGTGGCGGTACACGCTCAAGCCAGAGCATCGTACCCTTCTCTATGACGGCTCGCGACCCAGCAGCCTTCTGTGGCCTCAACATCGTAGGTCTGCGTCGACGTGGCTTCGATCGCGAGATTATCGACAACATACACAAGGCCTATCAGATTATCATGGGCGGCGGCAAACTGGCCGACAACCTGGAGCGTGTACGCACCGAGATACCCATGAGCAAGGAGATCGAGTATATCCTTGAGTTTATCGAAAGCACAGGCAACAGAGGTTTCATCCGCGCAGCCAAGTCGGCAGAATAATGGCGGAGAAGACCCTATACGTACTACTCGGACCCACGGGTGTGGGCAAGACCGAACTTGCCCTCACCCTGGCCGAGCGTATGCACTCGCCTATCATCAATGCCGACAGCCGACAACTATTCCGCGGACTGGAGATAGGCACAGCAGCCCCTACCCCAGAGCAGCAGGCACGCGTCAAGCACTACTTCGTGGGCACACTCGAGGTGGGCAACTACTACAGCGCCGCGCAGTATGAGGCCGACGTGATGCAACTCACCGAGCGCCTCTTTGCCGAGGGCCACGACAATCTGCTCCTCACAGGCGGCAGCATGCTCTATATCGATGCCGTATGCAAGGGCATCGACGACATACCCACCGTGGACGACGCCACACGCAACCACATCAAGCAGCGCCTGGCCAACGAGGGGCTGGAGGCTCTGATGGCCGAACTACAGCAACTCGACCCCGAGTATGCCAAGATCGTAGACCCCAAGAACACACGCCGTGTGGTGCACGCCCTCGAGATATGCACCATGACAGGACGCACATACACCAGTTACCGCACACAGACCCACCGCGAGCGCCCATTCAGGATAGTAAAGATAGGACTGGAGCGCCCACGCGAGGAACTCTTTGAGCGCATCAACCAGCGCGTGGTGGACATGATAGAGAGCGGTATGCTCGAGGAGGCCAAACGATGGTACCCACACAGAGAGGAGAATGCACTCAACACCGTGGGCTACAAAGAACTGTTTGCCTATCTCGACGGCACCTTCACCCTCGAGCAGGCCATCAGCCGCATACAAAAGAATACACGCGTCTATGCCAAGAAGCAGATGTTATGGTACAAGCATGACGACACCATCCTGTGGTACCATCCCGACCAGTTGCTGGCCCTATTGCAGCAACATGGCCAACCAACCTAAGAAGACACCCCTTAAAGCAGCATGTCAAGCAAAGACAAAGTACGCCATAATTACGGCTTTCGCTTCCTATGGAAGACCATCAAGTGGTTGGTGGTCTTCGTATTGTTAATTATCCTCTTCCTCATTGCCGTAGATGTCAATCTCGGAGGCCTCTTTGGCGAGTCGCCAGGCTACGAGGACCTGCAGAACCCGCCTGAATACGTGGCCAGCGAGGCCGTGAGCAGCGACGGCGAGCAACTCATAGGCAAATTCTACCTGGAGAACCGCTCACCCGTGGACTACGAAGACATCGACCCCAAAATCATTCGCGCCCTAATCTCTACGGAGGATGCCAGATTCTACGAGCACAACGGTGTGGACATACGCGGACTCGTAGCCGCCATCAAGGACATGGCCCTTGGCCGCGCCCGAGGAGCCAGCACGATCACACAGCAGTTGGCCAAGAACCTCTTCTCCATCCGTAAGGGCAACCTCGGCGTGCTGGGCAAGACACCCGGCATGCGCCTCGTCGTGGCCAAGGCCAAGGAGTGGATTGTGGCCTTCAAACTGGAGCAGATATACAGCAAGGAGCAGATACTGGAGATGTATCTCAACACCGTGGACTTCGGCAACAATACCTTCGGCATCAAGACGGCCTGCAAGGTATACTTTGCCGCTGACTGCCGCAATGTGACCTACGAACAGGCAGCCACACTCATCGGACTGCTCAAGGCCACATCAACCTACAACCCACGCACCAACTACGAGCGCAGCCTGGAGCGACGCAACACCGTGTTGCAACTCATGTACGACCAGGGCGCTATCGTATTCGATGGTGAGCATTGCTCGGAGGAGGAGCTCGACTCACTCCTCGACCTGCCCATCACCCTGGCCAGCACTAAGACCGGACAGAACACCAAGGGGCTGGCTCCCTACTTTCGCGAGGCTATACTCAGCGAGATACAGCAACTCTACAAGACGGGCAAGATAGCCTACAAACTGGATCCCTACCGCGATGGTCTGAAGATATACACCACCCTCGACACGCGTCTGCAGCACTATGCCGAAGAGGCCGTGAGGCAACACTTGAACTATCTGCAGAGCGCCTTTCGCAGCGAGTGGGGCAACGAACCATGCTGGAGGGACGAGAAGGGACGCGTCGTGCCCAACTTCATCGAGAAACTGGCCAAGAAAACCTCACACTACAACTACCTCGTGGGCCAATACGGCGAGGGTTCTGACTCCATTGACTATTATCTACGCCAGCCACACCCCGGCGTGAGACTCTATGGCCGCAGCGAGCCATGCACCATGTCGACCATGGACTCTATACGCTATATGGTGAGCTATATGCACTGCGGATTCGTGGCCATCGAGCCCAATACGCGTGAGGTCAAGGCATGGGTGGGCGATGTGGACTTTGACCACTGGAAGTACGACAAGGTGACAGCAAAGCGCCAGCCGGGTTCTACCTTCAAGCTCTTTGTCTACACCGAGGCAATGCGCCAAGGATTCAAGCCCACCGACAAGATGAAGGACGAGCCCCATGCCTATGACGCCGGAGGAGGTGCCACATGGACACCACGCAATGCCGGAGGAGGCTATTCGGGAGCATCCATTCCTCTGCGCCAAGCCTTTGCCAAGAGTATCAACAGCATCGCCGTGGAGCTCGGTGTGCAATGCGGCATCAGCAATGTGATACGCACCGCCCACGACATGGGTATCAAGAGCGAACTCTCGCAGACAGCCCCCACATGTCTGGGAGCGAGCGACGTGTGTCTGCTCGAGATGGCCAATGCCTACTGCACCGTGGCCAACGATGGCGTGGCTACCGACCCCATACTCATCAAGCGCATTGAGGACATGGAGGGCAACATCATCTACGAAGCCCGCAACCAGACCACACAGGCCATACCCGAACGCATAGCCGCCATGATGCAGCGACTCTTGCAGGCCGGTACGGAGCCTGGAGGTACCTCAGCACGTATATGGAGCTTTGTGGGCGAGAATCCCGCCTGCGACCTGGGCGGCAAGACAGGTACGACCAACAACAACTCTGATGCCTGGTACATGGGCGTCACGCCTGGCCTCGTGGCCGGCGTATGGGTGGGCGGCGAATACCGCAGCGTACACTTCCGCTCCGGAGCCCTGGGTCAGGGAGCCCGAGCAGCCATGCCCGTGTGGGGGTACTTCCTGAGCAAGGTATTGGCCGACAAGCGATTCCCACAGTACCGCCGCCGATTCACAGCCACTGCCACCCTCGACAGCACAATGTGGGGACGCTCGGTGGATACCGTCAAGGTGGAACCCATCAAGCACTATAAGCCCGACACCACTATGAAGCACATAGAAACAGAGCCCATCGACGAAGCCATACCCGCTGAGGAATACGAAGACGAGTACCTGATAGACGACCTGTTCATATGACCATAGACACCAGCAGTCCGGAGTTTCAGAATGCCCTGAACCTCATACGGCACACCCATCAGTCACTCTTCCTGACCGGTAAGGCCGGCACGGGCAAGAGCACCTTCTTGCGCTATGTCGTGGAGCATACACGCAAGAAGGCCGTCGTGCTCGCCCCCACAGGCATCGCCGCCATCAATGCTGGGGGATGCACGTTGCATAGCTTCTTCAAGCTACCCTTCCACCCACTCACTCCCGACGACTCGCGCTATCAAGGCAAGCGTCTGCGCGACTTCCTGCGCTACAGGAAGGAGCACGTGAAACTGCTTCGCGAACTCGAGCTCATCATCATCGACGAGATATCGATGGTGCGCGCCGACATCATCGACTTTGTGGACCGCATATTGCGCACCTATACTGGCAATATGCGCATCCCCTTTGGCGGCAAACAGATGTTGCTCATCGGCGACGTGTTCCAGCTCGAACCCGTGGTCAAAAGCGATGAGCGCGACATACTCAACCGCTTCTATCCCAACCCCTTCTTCTTCTCGGCCTTCGTATTCCAGCAGATGGAACTCGTCAGCATCGAACTCACCAAGGTGTTTCGACAGCGCGACGAGGGACTCATCCGTGCCCTCGACCGCATACGAGAAGGGCATGCCAGCGACCTCGAGCTCAAACTCTTTAACACAAGATACGAGTCCCCAACCGAAGGGGCCACGCCCACAGCAGAGTCGGCATCTCAGGATAACCCGCCATCTACAGACAATACTGACGCCCCCACCTCGCTCAACATTGTGCTGGCCACACGCCGCGACAATGTGGACCACATCAACCAGACGCATCTCGACCAGCTCAAGGGCAAACCCGTGTGCATCAAGGGCACTATCAAGGGCGACTTCCCCACATCGTCGCTACCCACACTCTACGAACTTGAAGTGAAACCCGGAGCGCAGATTATCTTTGTGAAGAACGATCCGGAACGCAGATGGGTGAATGGTACGCTGGGCACCATCGACGAACTGATGCTCAACAAGAATACAATCCTGGTAACCACCGACGAGGGCAAGCGCGTGGAGGTAGAGCCCGTCACCTGGGCCAATGTGCGCTACACCTACAACGAACAGGAGAAGAAGATAGAGGAGGAGGAACTGGGCACCTTTGAGCAATACCCCATCCGTCTGGCATGGGCTATCACCATCCACAAGAGCCAGGGACTGACATTCAGCAACGTCACCATCGACTTCACCGGTGGTGTATTTGCAGGCGGACAGGCCTATGTGGCCCTGAGCCGATGCCGCACACTGGAGGGCATGAACCTGTCGCGCCCACTCACCCGCAGCGACATCTTCGTGAGGCAGGAGGTGACTCAGTTTGCCACCAGCTTCAACGACCAGCAGGCTATCAGCCGCGCCCTGCAGCAAGCCAAGGCCGACATTGAATACACCGCAGCCATCAAGGCCTTCGACAAGGGAGACATGAAGGCAGCCATCGACCACTTCTTTGTGGCCATCCACAGCCGCTACGACATCGAGCAGCCCCTGCAGCGACGCTTCATACAGCACAAACTCTCCGTGGTGAACCACCTCAGGCAGGTCAATCTGCAGCTCGATGCCGAGATGAAGGCCATGAAAGACCGCCTCAACAAATATGCTCATGAGTACTACCTGATGGGCAACGAATGCGTCACAGAGGCTCACAACAACCGTGCCGCACTGGCCAACTATACAAAGGCCATCGAGATGAATCCCAACCATGTGGATGCATGGGTGCGCCGCGGAGTGACCCACGCCAGTGAAAACGACTACCAGGAGGCGCTGGCCGACCTCAACGAGGCAGTGCGCATCTCCCCCACCTCATTCAAGGCGCTCTACAACCGTGGACGCCTCCACCTCGAATTGGCCCACTACGAGCAGGCCATCAGCGACCTGCTCCGCGCCGACAAGCAAAAGTCTAACCACATCGCCACCAATCAAATGCTGGGCGATGCCTATGCCCACCTGGGCCAGGAGGACAACGCCGCCATGTACTGGAGCATAGCAGAAGAAGAAAGACGCAAGAAGAAGAAAAAGGGGAAATAGCATAACACGTATCATCTGATATATATCAGTTGACCAATCTCATATATATCAGATGCACCATCTCATATATATCAGATGCACCATCTCATAT
>CALZKW010000050.1 GCA_945788095.1 uncultured Prevotellaceae bacterium
GCCGTACAAAGCAGTTTGGGGGATTTTTTTGTTTCTCATGCAAAGATACAAAAAATCTATGACACTGACAATCAAATCGTTAAGTTTGTTTGAACTAATTTGCGATTATCCCTAATCTATAGCGACCCTTACAGGTAGGGTATTCAAAATCCGCAATTTTTTCTACACGATTTTTGACCTAATAAACGTCATAACTCATTGACATTCTGCAACAATTATATGCATAATGTGTCGGAATGGAAATTCTGCACGATTAAAAAAATGCAGTTTATTAATTTACTGTTAGTTAGGTGGATATTTTGGGGATAAATTGGACATAAGAATTATGAGGATTTTGAACACCCTACCTTACAGGGTCTTGATTTCCCCGGACGCTGGTGTCTGTGCTTGGAGCTATGGGGCCCACGGTGCTGCTGTGTGGCATCTATTTCACTACCTCCTTGCTCACGATGTTTATCAGCAACACTGCCACGGCTGTGCTCATGGCCCCCATAGCCATGACAGCATCGGTGGAACTTGGTGTCAGTCCCTTGCCCATGCTTTTTGCCGTTACGCTTGGTTCGAGCATGTGTTTTGCATCTCCTTTCTCCACTCCCCCCAATGCTCTTGTGATGCAGGTGGGAGGCTACACCTTTGCTGACTACCTCAAGATAGGTCTACCGCTTCAGATCATCATGGGGATGGTCATGACCATTGTGCTACCCCTTCTCTTCCCTTTTTAGACGTTAATAACGTGTAACCGAAAATAGGCTTCTTGGAGTTCTTCGCCTTGCTTGGCTGCTGGGGGCTATTCCCCGTAGCGAGTTGTCTGCCGCAGTAAGGGCAAAAGACACCGTCTGTGGGATGAGTCTGCCGCATGAGGGGCAGTTGAAGAGTGTCTGCTTAGTAGGGGTTATGGTTTCTTGCAAGGTAGAATCTGCCATATTCTGTGATTTTTATGATTTCTTCGTCGATAAGCTCCTGGAGCACTACGAGCAGGTGCTGACGGTTGTCCACGGGTATCTGCTTGATGGTGGCCGAGAGCGACGGACCATTGGCGTTGAGGGTGCCGATGATCTCTTCTGCAATCTTTCGTTTCACTGCGTTTGTGGGATTCTGGTCATAGTCGGCTGTGCAGACGTCGCATCTGCCACAACTACCTTTCTTCTTCTCTCCGAAGTAGGCGAGAAGCAGTTTGCTGCGACAGGTGTCCTCATCTTCTGCATAGTCGATGACATGCTCCAGCTTCTCCAGGTGCTTGGCTTTGCGCTGGTCGTAGACCTCGCGCGAGAGTTTGATGCGATCCTTTTCCACACGTCGTTGTGTGAAGGTGATGTAGGCAGTGTGCTTGCGTGGTATGTACTCCACGAGCCGGCGATGTGCAAGCGCCTTGAGCGCCATGTAGATGTGGCGCGGTTCGACGTCGAGGTCGCGTGCCAGACGGTCCTCGTCGATGTAGCGCTGCTCCACGAAGATGGCAGTATAGGTGCGCAGGATGTGGTTGACGAGGCGCATGTATAGAGGGTCATCGTATCGGATGGCATCGTAGAGCACCTCGCGGTGTACGCAGATGCGCAGTCGTGTGTTGCTCTCCTCGTCGCTGCGATAGTCGATGTAGCCTGCCAGGGTGAGCAGCTCGAGGGCGCTGTGCACCTGCATGTGGAAGTAGTGGAAACGGCTGCAGAACTCTATCAGACTGAACTCCCTGGTCATTCTGTATCCGTCGCCCATGGCCAGCTGGTAGTAGTAGCAGAGGTGCTCGTAGATGTCGCGTATCACGTCCTTGTCAGGGAAGGCCAGACGAAATCGGCTCATCATATTGGCGCGGTCCTGCTTGTCGTAGAGGGCTATGGCATAGGCCTGCTCACCGTCGCGACCAGCTCGTCCGGCCTCCTGGAAGTAGGCCTCGAGCGAGTCGGGCAGGGTCATGTGGATGACGAGTCGCACATCGGACTTGTCGATGCCCATGCCGAAGGCATTGGTGGCCACCATGACGCGGTATTCGTTGTTCTGCCAGGCCTTCTGTCGCTCCTCGCGCTCCGAGTTGGGCAGACCGGCGTGGTAGTAGGTAGCCGAAACGCCCTGCCTGACGAGTTCCTCGCTGATGTCCTTACACAACTTTCGGTTGCGCATATAGATGATGGCCGAACCGCTTATCTCGCGTAGCAGTGCGAGCATCTCCTTCTGCTTGTCCACGTTCCGGTGTATGATGTAGGCCAGGTTGGGTCGCTCGAAACTCATGCGGAAGAGCTGTCCGTTGCGGAAGTCGAGCTGGTGCATGATGTCGTCGACCACCTCGGGTGTGGCTGTTGCTGTGAGAGCCAGCACGGGCACATCGGCTATCTTGCGGATATCCTTGATGGTGAGGTAGCTGGGGCGGAAGTCGTAGCCCCACTGAGAGATGCAGTGTGCCTCGTCGACGGTGATGAAGCTGACATCCATGTGGCGCAGTTTGATTTGGAATATCTCCGAACCGAGTCGCTCGGGCGAGACGTAGAGGAACTTGTAGTCGCCCAGGATACAGTTTTCGAGTGTGGCGATGATGTCCTGGTGGGCCATGCCTGAGTAGACGGCTGCGGCCTTGATGCCTCTGCGTCGCAGGTTGTCCACCTGGTCGCGCATGAGTGCGATGAGGGGTGTGATGACGATGCAGATGCCTGGGCATGCAAGTGCCGGCACCTGAAAGGTGATGCTCTTGCCGCCTCCTGTGGGCATGAGTCCGAGGGTGTCGTGCCCCTGGGCTATGCTGCGTATGATGTCGTATTGGATGCCACGGAAGTCGTCGTACCCCCAGTATTGCTTCAGTATCTCTCTGAAGCCGTCGCTTTGTGGTGTGGGCGTGGTGGTCATAGTCGTTTGGTGGTCAGTCTTCCCCATGCCGGGAAGGCTGGGGGGTGTCAAATGTCGGTTTCCGTGGGTTGTATGTCTTCTATCTGCAGCTGGATTTCTCCGTGCTTATGCGTGTTCTCCTCGATGCTGTATACGATGTCGAATGAGCGCTTGGTCTTGATGTAGCGTGCCTGCGAACTCTGTCCGAATGCGATGCCGTTCATCACGTTGCTGCTCTTGGCGTCCACGAGTTCGAGTTTGATGTGCTCCTGTCCCTTGCCCACCACCTTGCTGGTGCCGTAGTCGTACACCTGGCGTGTGCAGAATATGGGCTTTGGATTGTCGGGGCCGAAGGGGTTGAAGCGACGGAGGTCGTGGAAGAACTTGCCGGTGATGTCCTTGAAGTCGAGTATACCCTCGATGTCAATCTGAGCCAGTGTCTGCTCCTCCGATATGTTCTTCTCTACGTATTCCTCAAAGCGGCGCTTGAATTCCTCCACATGCTCCACCTTCATCGACAGTCCGGCCGCGTAGGTATGTCCGCCGAAGTTCTCGAGGATGTCGCGGCAGCTCTCGATGGCCTTGTAGACATCAAAGCCCGACACGGAGCGTGCCGAACCGGTGGCGATGCCGTCGTCGTTGGTGAGCACCACGGATGGGCGGTAGTACACCTCGGTGAGGCGTGATGCCACGATGCCGATGACGCCCTTGTGCCACTCCTCGTTGTAGATGACGATGGCGCTGCGCTTGTTGTCCTTGTCGTAGAGTTTCTCTACTATCTGGTTGGCCTCTTCGGTCATGGCCTTGTCGAGGTCCTTGCGCTGGTCGTTATACTGATTGATGAGCATGGAGCGCTGGCGTGCCTCGCGGTAGCTGTGCTCCACGAGCAGTGCCACGGCCTCCTTGCCGTTCTGCATGCGTCCGGATGCGTTGATGCGCGGACCGATCTTGAAGATGATGTCATTCATCGTCAGTTCTCTGTCGGTCAGTCCGCAGATGTCGATGATGGCCTTGAGGCCCACGCTGGGGTTGGCATTGAGCTGTCGCAGTCCGTGGTAGGCCAGTATGCGGTTTTCGCCCATGATGGGCACGATATCGGTGGCGATGCTGACGGCACAGAGGTCGAGCAGGGGCGTGAGCTGTGAGAACTCGATACCGTTGTTCTGTGCGAAGGCCTGCATAAACTTGAATCCCACACCGCATCCCGAGAGGTGCTGGTAGGGGTATGTGGCATCCACGCGCTTGGCGTTGAGGATGGCCACGGCTGGGGGCAGCACGTCATCGGGCACGTGGTGGTCGCAGATGATGAAGTCGATGCCCTTCTCCTTGGCGTAGGCCACCTCGTCGATGGCCTTGATGCCGCAGTCGAGCACGATGATGAGCTTGACGCCCGTCTCGTATGCATAGTCGATGCCCTTGATGCTGACGCCGTATCCCTCGTCGTAGCGGTCGGGTATGTAGTAGTCGATGTTGGTGCAGTACTGCTCGAGGAATCTGTGGACGAGTGCCACGGCAGTGACTCCGTCGACGTCGTAGTCGCCATAGACCAGGATACGCTCCTTGCGGCCGAGGGCCTCATTGAGTCGGGCCACGGCCTTGTCCATGTCGCGAAAGAGGAAGGGGTCGAGCAGTTCGCTGAGCTGTGGGCGGAAGAACTGACGTGCCTCTGCTATGGACGTGATACCACGATCGAGCAGCAGTTTGGCCAGTGTGGGGTGTATGTTGAGCCCCTCGGCGAGTCCTGCTGCCTCGTTTTTCTGCTCCTGCGTGGGAGCCTTGTATGCCCATTTGTAGTTCATTGTCAGTTGGTTTTCTGCCTGCTATGCGTGTGTTTTGGTTGGATGGTTTGCCTTGGGGGCAAATATTCTGCGTAAAGTTACAACATTTTGCTCAACTATTTGGTGTTTTGCCTTGGGAAAATGCAAAAAGTGTCACACTCTGGGGCTATCTTGTGTCAGTTTGGGGTGATTGTTCTCTCCAGTTGACTGGCAAATGTGGCTCAGTTGGCGAGCAAAATCTCGCCAACTGAGGAGATACGGTGAACAACGGAAAGCCCCCCTCTAACTCCCCAAGGGGGAGGACATCTATCACGGCCACGAATAAATAGCAAATACTTGGACCGCCAACAGAGACATTTGCCGGTCAGGACAATACACCGAACGAAGTGAGGTTGGGACCACGCGAAGCACTTGGCTTGTCCAAGAACCCCGTACATACGGAGCGTAGCGGAGGATGTGCGGGGGGATAGATGCATCCGCCATCGGTAGTGTGGTGGATGCCGTATACCCAGGGCGCGACTCCGTCCCTCCGTCGGTCAGAGCACTGACCTCCCCAAAATCGGGCCCGCGGTGACATTTAGTCACCGCTATAAATGCCCAATTTTGCCTGGGCTATGTTCTTCTGCCCCTTTCTTAGACCCGCTTCGCTCGCTAAGCGTCACTCTCCGAGATGCCGAGCGGGGGCGTGTTGCGGCCCACGTTTATCCTTACCCTCTTTTTTTTATTCGCTCCTATTTTTATCTTCCCTCATTTATTGATATTTTCTCCCCCTCCTCTCTTCCCGATAAACTGCAAATTTACAATTGATGCCAAAAAGAAAGGCGCTGCCACGGGAGTGTGGCAACGCCTGTATGAGAGAGTGATGTGTGAGTCTTGATTAGATGCCGAGCTTGGTGCGGATAGCAGCGGGGATGGCATTCTTGTTGATGACGATGTTCATGGTCTTGTAGGCCACGTAGGGCTTGCTTACATACCAGAAGCCCTTGTAGGGACCCATCTCGCCCCATGAGTTCTTCATCATGAAGTACTCCTTGCCGTTCTGATCCTTGGCGATACCATAGATCTGCATGCCGTGGTCGTCGGTGGTGGTCCAGTTGTCGTAGCCCTCCTGACGCATCTCCTGAGTGATGTTCTTCTCGCCAGCGTTGTCGGCCTGGGTGATCTTGTTGCCAGCCTGTACGCCGGTCCAGCGGCTCTGGTCGCTACCTACGCCAGCGGTGACAGTTACGTCGGGCACGGTGGCCACGCAGCGGTTCTTGCCGGTGCGGCGGCTGAAGCCGTCCTCGCTCACGTCGGCACCCCATGCGAAGGTCCAGCCGTTCTTCACGGCGGTCTCCATCACCTCCATAAACTCGTCGAGGGGGAGGTTGTAGCTGCTTGCCCAGCGCCAGTTGTCCTGTATCTCGAGGATGAATGAGGTGTAGAAGGGGTGGTGCGTGTAGCTGGTGAGCGACACGTAGTCGTTGGGGTCGAGGGTGAGGTAGTCCTTGACGAAGCTCTTGGGAGTGTACTTCTTGCCCTTGTACTCAAACTCGGTGGGGCACTGGCCGAAGTAGTTGTCTACCATGCCCTGCACGTTCTTCTTCCAGCTGGGGTTGATCTTCTTGGCCTCAGAGCCAGAGATAGACTTGATGTAGGCCTCCATGGGGGGGAAGAAGCTGGTGAAATTGAAGAGTGAGTCACCATAGAGAGTGGTGGGGTAGGGCATGATGCCCTCGGGGATGAGACCATAGCGGTCCATGCAGAAGATGGCATCGTAGAAGCTACCGCCCTGACTGAAGCTGGCGTCGCCGTGGGTGCGTACGTTACGGTCAGCGCGGTCGATGTAGGTCTTGCTCACGAGGAATGACTCGCAGAGGTCGATGTCCTTCATCTCGGGGTGCTTCTTCAGTATCTCGCTCTCGATGAATGCGAGTGAAGAGTAAGCCCAGCAGGTACCAGAGTTGTTCTGGTTCTTGATGCTGGTCACGGGGTTGGCAATGACGGTGGTAAACACGAGTGAGTCATTGGCGGGTTTGGGCTGCACTTTCTTCTTAGCCCCGGCAGAGAGCGCTACCAGCGCTGCTGCTGCAAGTGTCAATACTTTCTTCATTACGTTATTGGTTGTTTATTGGTTTGCTATTCGTTGGATACTGGTGGGTGTCAGTTTATTACGGGGCGAGGCGAAAAATCGCCTCGCACAATGGTGTGGTGTGCTATCTGTTGGCCAGGAACTCCTCCACCTCGTCGATGTGGTAGGGGATGAGCTTCTCGCCGAGGAAGCGGCAGCCGTCGTGTGTGACGAGGATGTCGTCCTCAAGGCGTATGCCGCCGAAGTCCTTGTAGGTGTCGAGGAGGTCGAAGTTGAGGAACTCCTTGCAGTGGCCCTTGGCTCTCCATTCGTCGATGAGTGCGGGGATGAAGTAGATGCCGGGCTCGTCGGTCATCACCCATCCCTCCTGGAGGCGTCGTCCGCAGCGCAGGCAGTTGGTGCCAAACTGCTCGAGGTTGGGGCGCACCTCGTCGTCGAATCCCACGTAGGTCTGTCCGAGGCCCTCCATGTCGTGCACGTCCATGCCCATCATGTGGCCGAGGCCGTGGGGGAAGAACATGGCGTGTGCGCCGGCCTCTACGGCGTCGTCGATGTTGCCGCGCATCAGGCCGAGATCCTTGAGGCGCTCAGCCATGAGGCGTGCCACGCTGAAGTGTACGTCCCACCACTTCACGCCGGGAGCACACATCTCGAGGGCGTGGTCGTGGCCGGCCACGACGATGTTGTAGATGTCGCGCTGGCGCGAGTCAAACTTGCCGTTGATGGGGGTGGTGCGGGTGTTGTCCGAGCAGTAGTTCTCGTTGGTCTCTGCACCGCAGTCGCAGAGCATCAGTCGTCCGGCCTCGAGGGGCTGGGGTGAGGGGTAGCCGTGCATAATCTCGCCGTGCATGCTGAGGATGCTCTGGAAGCTGACCTTGCAACCGTGTGCGCTGGCGATGCCCTCGAGTGTGCCGGCGATGTACTGCTCGGTCACTCCGGGGCGGCAGAGGCGCATGGCCGTGGTGTGCATGTCGTAGCCGATGGCGCAGGCACGCTCTATCTCGGCTATCTCCTCGGTGGTCTTGACAGCGCGCTGGTCGATGACGGCCATGATGAGGTCCTTGCTGGCCTCCTCGCGCTGGCGGCTGGGGTGAATGCCGGTGAGGTCCATGAGCTGTATCATGATGTCGTGGCGGTAGGGGGGCAGGAAGTGGATGCGCTGTCCCTGCTGCTTGGCCTTGTCGACCATCACCTGGAGCTGGGCCATGGGGGCCGAGTTGGCCACGCCACACTGTGCTGCCAGGTCGCTCACGCTATCCACGGAGCCAAACCATACGATGTCCTCGATGTCGATGTCGTTGCCGATGAGGTACTCCTGGTCGGCGTCGACGTCAATCACACCCACGAGGCCATCGCGGTGCTGACCGAAGTAGTAGAGGAAGGTGCTGTCCTGACGAAACTTGTAGGCATTGGAGGGATAGTTGGCGGGCGCATCGTTGTTGCCGGGCAGGATGATAAGGCCCGAGCCGATGCGCTTCTTGAGCACCTGGCGGCGCTCTATGTATGTCTGTTTGCTGAATAACATAGTGGTTCAGAATTAGGGGTTTGGTAATAATCGTTGCAAATATACCACTTATATTTGGAAAAGTGGCTATCTTTGTCCGTTAAAATGGGTAGAGCACAGTTTGAGCCTATCCATCATAACCTCAAAAACTTATCCCCCACCCCCCCCAACAACCCTCAACCCCTAAAACCTCAGATAATGCATCTTGTAGACCGAATACGCCAAGTGAAGATAGTGCTGGTGGTGGCTGCCGTGGTGATAGCCATTGTCTCGCTTGTGGTGTCCCACTTTCTGGTGCGCGACCTCTCCGTGGAGGAGCACAACCGTGTGGAGGTGTGGGCAGAGGCTATGCGCTCGCTCAACAATGCCGACGAGACCACCGACCTCGGACTGGTGCTCAAGGTGATGGAGAGCAACAACACCATACCCATCATCGTGCTCGACGAACAGGGCGGAGTGTACGACTGGCGCAACCTCACCGTCAGGGCCGACAATGAGCGCGACTCCATGGCCATCATCACCAGCAAGGCCGCCCACCTCAAGGAGGCGGGCCATGTGATACGCATCAATCTCAACGGCGATGGCTCGCAGCATGGCTATATGGAGGTGTGCTACGACGAGAGCCTCATGATACAGCGCCTCTCCTACTATCCCTACGTGCAGCTCGGCGTGGTGCTGGTCTTTGTGGTCGTGGCCATCTTTGCCTTGCTCAGCAGCAAGCGGGCAGAGCAGAACAAGGTGTGGGTGGGACTCTCCAAGGAGACGGCCCATCAGCTCGGCACCCCCATCAGCAGTCTGATGGCCTGGGTGGAAGTGCTGCGCGAGACCTATCCCGACGACGACCTCCTGCCCGAGATGGACAAGGACGTGAAGCGTCTGCAGCGCATCGCCGAGCGATTCTCCAAGATCGGTTCGCTGCCCGAACCTCAGCTGGAGAATCTCAATGATGTGGTCGACAATGTGGTGGAGTATATCGCCAAGCGCACCAGCAACCGTGTCAGCATCACGACCCACCTGCCCCAGCAGCCTCTCATCATGCGCATGTGTGCGCCCCTCTTCGAGTGGGTCATCGAGAACCTATGCAAGAATGCCATCGATGCCATGGAGGGCCAGGGCAGCATCACCATCACGGCCTTCCGCGAGGGCAGTACCTACGTGGTCGAGGTGGCTGATACGGGCAAGGGCATTCCCCGCAACCGTTTCCACAGTGTCTTTGCTCCCGGCTACACCACCAAGAAGCGCGGCTGGGGCCTCGGTCTGTCGCTGGCTAAGCGTATCGTGGAGGAATACCACGGCGGCAAGATTTACGTCAAGTCGTCGGAGATAGGCAAGGGCACGACCTTCAGGGTCGAACTGTGAAGGTGATGCGGTTTCCCGCTCGCCTTGGAAATGGGCTTCTACAGCTGTAGTTAGTGATTTTCTGCTCGGAAAATGCTCATCCGGCGGTCCGGATTGCCATGAACGAGTATGCCCCGTGCGGTGGCACGCTCGGTGACATAATAACAGATTATCCCATATAGTCTGCCTCCGTAGCCTGTATACTCTGTTGCCCTGGCATATACAGTCTGTGGCAGCAGCATATACCCATTCCCCAAATGATGGGATAAATAAATCCCGTTTCGCATATTTCCCTAAGGTGTGCGAAACGGGATTGTTTGTTATTTCACCAATCTCAGATAGTAGAGACCGGGACAGAGGGTGGCTGACGATGCGGTGAGGCGGAAGGTGAGGCGTGTCCTAACCTTGCCGTCCTTATCGAAGAGGACCTCGGTGGGGAGGGGGTACTCCACGTTGTAGAATCCCTTGTCGTCCTGCCCCTTCACCTTTGCGGCCACCTCCATGTCGGCCAACTTTGTGCCGTTGATGGTGATGGTGCCCTTGCGCCCGCGGTCGGCGGTGATGAAGCGACACATGATGGCCAGGTGGGCATTGTCGGGAGTGAGGGTGGCAGCCACATCGCTGGGGATATTGAGCACATACTGCATGTAGCCGTTGGCTCGTGCGTCGCGGTAGTGCTCGCCCTGGTAGCTGCCCGAGGTGCTGCAGTCGGAGTGCACCGACTCATGGCCGGCCTCGCTCTGCTGTTCGCCCGTGCCCACAAAGTCGAGCGTGCGCTCTGCCAGACGCTCTGCCTCGGCTTCGCTCAGACCCATGTCGCTCTGGTCGAAGGCCGCCTTGGGCTGCTGATACCAGTAGCACATGTAGCGGTCGTGATGGATGGCAAAGAAGGGTTCGAGCGTGATGTCGTCGTGGGTGGCGAAGTAGTTTTTGGCTATCTTCTTCGCATCTCTTGGGGCACGCAGGGTGAAGGTGAACTGCTCCTTGTCCTTGGGGGTGATGAGGCCCAGCACCTCGTTGCGCTCACAGATGAGCAGGGGCGAGGTGATGATGCTCAGCGCATTGGCACGTGCTCCGGGGGAATGGTCCATGCGACCCTCGCCGCCGTATTCGTTCTGCAGGGGTTCGCCGTGTGTGGTGCGTGCTCCGAGCAGTATGGGGCCGTACTTGATGGCCACGTAGTCGCTCAGTCCGGGACACTCCTCGAGGCGCATCTCCATGGGCAGATCCACGTCCACCACATCGCCGGCCTTGAATCGGGCCTTGAGGTAGAAGGCACCCGACTTGCCCTTTGCCAATGCCTTGCCCGAGGTCTGCTGCTTCACGCCGTTGAGTCGCACCTCATAGTCCTCGGTGGTCCACTCGGGGTGGCGTATGGCCAGCGTGTAGGTGCCCCCCTTAGTGATGGTGAGGCGTGTGTGGGGCTCGTAGGGGAAGCGCGTCTCCTGCTTCAGGCCGAAGCGCTTGTTGCTGAGCTGGCTGGCGGTGAAGAGATTGACGAACAGCGTGTCTCGGTCGTGGGTGTAGATGAAATGGCCGTACTTGCTGTGGTTCTCCATGCCCGTGCCGACGCAGCACCACATGCCCTGGTTCACCTGGCTGTAGATGCGGTATCCCTGGGGGCGCAGGGTGGTGAAGTAGACGTATCCGCCGGTCTGTGGGTCCTGGGTGGAGAGCATGTGGTTGTACATGGTGCCCTCGTAGAAGTCGGCATACTGCATGTCGTGGGTGGTGTCGAAGAGATCCTCTGAGAGCTTGAGCATGTTGTTGGAGTTGCAGCTCTCAGGGCCTTCGAGGTTGGTGATGTAGATGCCGGCATTCTTTTTCGACAGGAAGTGCTCGCCCACCGAGTTGCCGCCGATGCAGACGGTGCGCTCGTGGGCCACGTCGTGCCAGAAGTTCTGAGCAGCCTTGTCGTAGTTTGCCTCGCCGCCGAGCTGGGTGATGCGCTCAAATCCGATGTACTTGGGCACCTGCGTGTTGGCATGCTTGCCGCTGAGAAACTCGGGCGAGTAGCCCTCCTGCATGTTCTTTACCATGTGCTGGTGGCTATACTTGCGGGCTGCGTCGAGGTAGCGCTGGTCCTTGAAGATGGCGTAGGCATCGGCCAGGGTTTCGTTCATGCCGCCGTGCTCCCATCCCAGCACGTGCTGCATCTGCTCGTCGCTGAGGTTGGCCACGAGGTTGACGCTCCAGTCCGAGAGTCCGCGGAAGAGCTCGCGTGCCAGTTTGTTGCCCGTATAGACGTAGGCATCGCGCAGTCCGGCCAACACCTTGTGCTGGCAGTAGAAGGGCACCCAGCCGCCGTATTTCCTGAAGGGGGCGAGGTCGCCCCTGTAGAGGTCCGTCCATATCTCGTTGATGGGCTGTCCGCCGATGAATCCCTCCATGCCCTCCTTGTTGCCCTTGTAGGCATCCTGGCAGTCCTTCATGATGCGCAGGCAGTAGTCCAGGCGTGCCTTCATAGCCTTCACCTCGGCCTTCTGTGTGTCGTCCGATGCTGCTATGGCGAGTGCAAGGGCCGTGATGTAGTGGCCGCCCACGTGTCCCTCGAGGCTCCAGTCCTTGAGGCCCCAGTTCTGGAATGAGGGGTGCCTCTCGAGCCATCCCTCATACTTGCCTCCCTCCACCTGGTCGAGTCCGGCCTGGCGGATGAAGGGTGCCATGAGACGGTCGGCGTCATACTGCAGCAGGTGGTCGCTGTTGATGGCCATTGCCTGCTTGAGGGGGCCGTCGAGCAGACGCACCTCCTTGAGGTCGAAGTGCTGGGGATAGAGTATGCTCTGCGCGCTGGCCGTAGCCGTCAGGGCGCAGAGAGCAAGTGCGGATAGTGTCTTTTTCATGCTTATTGTTTTATTTGGATATATTGGTATAGTTATATAGTATTTGGTGTCTGGCTGCAAAGTTAGCAAAATAAGAAGGAACCAGCAAACGGTTGCTTGCTGGTTCCTTGTAGAATATATTATAAGGTGTTAGGCTTGGCCTTACATCATGCCGCCCATGCCGCCCATACCGGGAGCGCCCATAGGCATCTCGGGCTTGTCCTCCTTGGCCTCGCAGATGACACACTCGGTGGTGAGGAACATACCTGCGATAGAGGCTGCGTTCTCCAGTGCCACGCGGGTCACCTTGGCGGGGTCGATGATACCGCTTGCCTTCATGTTCTCATACTTGTCGGCACGTGCGTTGTAGCCATAGTCGCCTTCGCCCTGACGTACGGCGTTGACCACTACGCTGCCCTCCAGACCTGCGTTCTCCACAATCTGGCGCAGAGGCTCCTCGATGGCACGCTTGATGATGCGGATACCGGTGGTCTCGTCAGCATTCTCGCCCTCGAGGCCCTCGAGCTTGCTGATGGCGCGGATGTAGGCCACACCACCGCCGGGGATGATACCCTCCTCGATGGCTGCACGGGTGGCGCAGAGTGCGTCGTCCACGCGGTCCTTCTTCTCCTTCATCTCCACCTCGCTGGGTGCACCTACGTAGAGCACAGCCACACCGCCTGAGAGCTTAGCCAGACGCTCCTGCAACTTCTCCTTGTCGTAGTCGCTCTTGGTGTTGGCTATCTCGTTCTTGATCTGGTTGATGCGGTCCTCGATGAGTTCCTTCTGGCCGTGACCATTGACGATGGTGGTGTTGTCCTTGCTCACGGTCACCTTGTCGCAGGTGCCGAGCATCTCGATGGTGGCCTGCTCGAGCTTCAGACCGGTGTCCTCGCTGATCACCAGACCGCCAGTCAGTGTGGCGATATCCTGGAGCATAGCCTTGCGACGGTCGCCGAATCCGGGAGCCTTCACAGCACAGATCTTGAGCTGGGTGCGCAGACGGTTGACCACGAGTGTGGTGAGTGCCTCGCTCTCTACGTCCTCAGCAATGACCAGGAGGGGACGACCGCTCTGCACGGCGGGCTCGAGGATGGGCAGGAAGTCCTTGAGGTTGCTGATCTTCTTGTCGTAGATGAGGATGTAGGGATTCTCCATCTCACACTCCATCTTCTCGGTGTTGGTCACAAAGTAGGCCGACAGATAACCGCGGTCAAACTGCATACCCTCTACCACGCCGATGGTGGTGTCGCGGCCCTTAGCCTCCTCGATGGTGATGACGCCGTCCTTGCTCACCTTCTTCATAGCATCGGCCAGCAGCTTACCAATCTCGGGATCGTTGTTGGCGCTCACGGTGGCTACCTGCTCAATCTTGTAGTAGTCGTCGCCTACCTGCTCAGCCTGCTCCTTGATGCTCTCCACGACCTTGGCCACAGCCTTGTCGATGCCGCGCTTGAGGTCCATGGGGTTGGCACCGGCAGCCACGTTGCGGAGGCCCTCACGTACGATGGCCTGTGCCAGTACGGTGGCGGTGGTGGTGCCATCACCAGCGTCGTCGCCGGTCTTGCTTGCCACACTCTTGACGAGCTGTGCACCTGCATTCTGGAAGGGGTCAGCCAGCTCCACCTCCTTGGCCACGGTCACACCGTCCTTGGTGATGTGGGGAGCGCCAAACTTCTTCTCGATGATTACGTTGCGACCCTTGGGGCCGAGGGTTACCTTCACGGCATTTGCCAGCTGGTCCACGCCCTGCTTCATCTGCTCGCGGGCGTCAATATTGAATTTGATATCTTTAGCCATTTTGCTATTAAGTGAAAAGTGAAAAGTGAAAAGTGAAAAGTACTGTCGTACCACACTCGTTGTCTTTCCACGGGGTTGATATTATCTATACGTTGTCTTTTGATATCTGAGGCTCCTCCCCATGAGGAGGCGGTGGTGGGGCTTTTTATCCGAGGATAGCCACCACGTCGCTCTGGCGCATGATGAGGTACTTCTTGCCCTCGTGCTCGAGCTCGGTGCCGCAGTATTTGCCGTAGAGCACCTGGTCGCCCACCTTGAGTTCCATCTCCTCGTCCTTGGTGCCCTTGCCACAGGCCACGATGGTGCCCTGAAGGGGTTTCTCCTTGGCGGTGTCGGGGATGATGATGCCGCCTACTGTCTTAGTCTCTGCTGGTGCGGGCTCGATGAGCACGCGGTCAGCCAATGGTCGGATGTTCATAGTAGTAAGTGTTTATTGTTTTTTTGATTTGTTTCTGGCTTCCTCCCTACGAATAGCGTGCCAACGGAGCACGAGGGAGAGAGATTGTTGACAAAATGGCAGAAAAATTTGTTACTTGGCACATAAAGATGTACTTTTGTAGTCATAATGACTATGCCAATCACATTTTCCATACGTCTGGCCTCTACCTATCTTGCGGTCTTCTGTGCCATGCTCCTCCTGCTCTACCTTGTGCCGGTGGCGGGTGGTTATATCTGGGAACCCGTGCTCATCAACTCGGCCCTGGCTCTGCTCTTCACACTCCTCGTGTGGCTTGTGGCGCGCCTGGCCAAGACCAACGGCACGGTGCTCGGAGTGGTTGTCACGGCTCTCTTCGTGCTCTTCTTCTGTCCTGGGGGTGAGCGCTTCTTCCAGCGTGATGAGGTGGGATTGTCCGAACTGGCCTCGCAGTGCATGGTGCCCTTCTTCATGGGGCAATTCCAGCGTATCCGCACCAAGGACTTCCGCAACCTCTATGCCCTGATGCTCCTCATGGGCATCTTCTGTAGCTACACCCACGACGGTATCACCATACCCATGTGTTGTGCCTTTGTGGTGGTGTCGCTGCGCAATCGCAACCGCTTCTTCCGCATGGCCTGCTGGCCCATGGTCACCGGTGTGGTCATCGGCACCTGTCTGAGCATCTGGCATCACCTCGACGACGATTTCACCATGGCCACCGACCTGCGTCAGGTCACCACCTTCACCAGCATTGCTCTGCAAACGCTGTGGGATACTAAGATATTTGTCATCTCGCTGGCTCTCACCGGCTACCTCATGTCGTGGCGCGGAGGACGCAAGATGTTGCTCTTCGCCACGCGCCGCCATTTCCTTGTGTCCCTGTGCACAGCCTTCTCCCTGGTCAGCATCCCCTTTGCCCCCCTCGGCATCGACAATGCCGTGCAGGGTGTCTGCTTCTTCAGCATGTTCTGGACGCTCTTCATGAGTCGCTACCTCCTCCTCAAATACACCGGTAAGCGCCTCTGACCCTTCGGTCTTCCTTCGTATTTTCTTCGGTCATCTATCGGTAGAGATAAATAAAAAAGGATGCCCCGTGTGGAGCATCCTTTTGTTGTAGTACGCTCAGCATGAGCATTAGCTAACGGGTGTAAGTCCCGAGCGAGCCCTAA
>CALZKW010000051.1 GCA_945788095.1 uncultured Prevotellaceae bacterium
CTAACTAATACGTTATGGCTATGTCGCTCCTACAGAGCGAAAGGAAAAGATACCCCCAATACGTAGGGGCAAGCCCCTACGTTATCTTGGGAGCCCCCTTCAGGGGCATTTGTTATAAGAAACATATTACCAGCGAGTTATATGTTAACCTATAATTTGTCCCGGACACCAATAATACCTTATATTATATGTGGTTGGTGGATAATTAGAAAAACCGCCCCAGGCGCCTTGGCGGCCTTGGGGCGGCTGTGATTTAATTCTGTTGTCTTGTGGACAATCAAGAATTAGCAGTTCTCTGAGAAGTACTTGATAGTACGTACCATCTGAGAGGTGTAGCTGTTCTCGTTGTCATACCAAGAAACAACCTGTACCTGATAGGTCTCCTCGTCGATCTTGCTTACCATGGTCTGGGTAGCGTCGAAGAGAGAACCGAACTTCATACCGATGATGTCGCTTGATACAATCTCGTCCTCGGTGTAACCGAAGCTCTCGGTCTGAGCAGCCTTCATGGCAGCGTTGATACCCTCCTTGGTGATATCCTTACCCTTAACTACGGCTACGAGGATAGTGGTAGAACCGGTGGGAGTGGGGATACGCTGTGCGCTACCGATGAGCTTACCGTTGAGCTCGGGGATAACGAGACCGATAGCCTTAGCAGCACCAGTTGAGTTGGGAACGATGTTCTGAGCACCTGCGCGGCTACGACGGAGGTCACCCTTGCGCTGAGGACCGTCGAGAATCATCTGGTCGCCGGTGTAAGCGTGGATGGTAGACATGATACCGCTCTGGATAGCAGCGTAGTTGTTGAGAGCTGCAGCCATGGGAGCCAAGCAGTTGGTGGTGCAAGAAGCAGCAGAGATTACGTTATCCTCCTTAGTAAGAGTCTCGTGGTTTACATTGTAAACGATGGTGGGGAGGTCGTTACCTGCGGGAGCAGAGATAACGCACTTGCGAGCACCTGCCTGGATGTGGGCAGAAGCCTTCTCCTTAGAAGTATAGAAGCCGGTGCACTCGAGTACTACGTCAACACCGAGCTCGCCCCAAGGAAGTTCAGCAGCGTTAGGCTTTGCATAGATAGTAATCTCCTTACCGTCTACGATGATAGAGTTCTCAGTTGCCTCTACGGTGTGCTTACCCTCACCGAACTTGCCAGCGAAACCACCCTGAGCGGTATCGTACTTCAAGAGGTGAGCGAGCATCTTGGGAGAAGTGAGGTCGTTGATTGCTACTACCTCATAACCCTCTGCCTCGAACATCTGACGGAAAGCAAGACGACCGATACGGCCGAAACCATTAATAGCTACTTTTGTTGCCATTGGTGTAAATGTGTTTAAAAATTAAATAATATGGTTAATTAATCGCTTTATTTTGCCTGAGCCTGACATCTTCTACCTTATCCACAATTACATCGATGCACGGTCTTGCACGCGGTCAAAAACAGCACAAAGAGCAGTGGTAAGAAGAAAATAATGTACTTTCTCATAACTTTTTTCAGTTTTACACGGCAAAATTACAATTTTCTTTTTAATTTAGCAACGCAAAAGATAATTTATTTGAAAAAAATATGGCAAAAACAGGATTTATTCAAGAGTTCAAGGATTTCGCCCTCAAGGGCAATGTGATGGATATGGCAGTCGGTGTAATCATCGGCGGTGCCTTCGGTAAGATTGTCACAAGTGTGGTTAACAACATCATCATGCCTCCCATCGGTGTGCTCACCGGCGGCATGGACTTCACCAAGCTCAGCTATACGCTCAAGGAGGCAGAGGGTGAGGCCGAGGCTGTTACCCTCAACTATGGTCAGTTTATTCAGGACGTGGTAGACTTCCTCATCATCGCCTTCTGCATCTTCCTCATGGTGAAGGCCATCGCTAAGCTCTCGCGCAAGAAGGCTGAGGAGCCCGCTCCCGCTGCAGCACCCGAGCCCAGCGCAGAGGAGAAACTTCTGACCGAGATTCGTGACCTGCTCAAGGACAAGAAATAAGCTTTACTAACCATAAAACGATTTACGACAATGAAGAAGATCTTTCTCGCAGCCGTAGCGCTCTCTGCGGCTTTCGCTACGCCATCTATGGCATTCGACAATGAGCCCGAACCCGGATTCAGCCAGAAGGCTTTCGTGGGCATGACCATCGCCAATCTGCGCAACTATGCCGCCGACCCCAAGGTGGGCTACAGCATCGGTTGGCTCGGTGAGTATATGCTACCAGGTGCTGCCGGAACCTACGTCAACTTTGGTGCCAACATGAGCATGCAGGGCTTCAAGGAGTATGTATTCGGCAACTACAAGGTAAGCAGCCACTATCTCACTGTGCCCATCCACGTGGGTTATCGCTACGACATCAACGACAAGTGGGGTGCATATGCAGACTTCGGTCCCTACTTCGCTCTGGGTCTGGGTGCCAACCACAAATTCTTCAAGGACGTAGCAGATGGCGGCTACGACGCTAACCGCTTCGATTGTGGTCTGGGCTTCAATGTGGGTGGTGAGTACAACAAGAAGTTGTCTCTGACCTTCGGTTTCAACTGGGGTCTCACTGGCACCATCGACATGCCTTCACCTGCATCTGACGTCAAGACCTTCAATAGCACCATCACTCTGGGCTATCGTTTCTAATCCCCTACCCTACCTTATATATTGGGCTCCTCTGCAGTTGTCAGGGGAGCCCTTTTTTAGATCTGTAAAGAAGACTATGGCCGACCATGTAAGAATGCTTTGAGGAGTAAGAGGAGAGTACCATCGCCGATTTTATATATGGGTCTTAGCGCAAAAAGATATGGGTCTTAGCGCAACAGGATATGGGTCTTAGCGCAACAGGATATGGGTCTTATTGTAGTGAGATATGGGTCTCTTATTGCTCAGGAATAAGCATCGGGGAAATTATGGTTTATGAGGGAGAACGGAAAGCCTCCCTCTAACTCCCCCGAGGGGGGAGAACATCTGATTTGCGGCTACGAAGAAATGTAAATATCAGGACCACCTTCAGAGGTATGTGCCTGGAGGGCAATACAGAACGAAGCGGTATTAACCACGTACACCGCAGCGAAGCGGAGGTGTGCGGGGTAGCGGACATCCATCACATCACTTCATCCTGACATGGCCCGATGGCTCACGCAATGTGATCCACTGCAACAACACCGACATCAAGTTTAAGAACGGCGACTGGAAGGTCAACCGCTGGTTCTCCATCGACGGCGTGCGTCAGGAATCAAGTCATTTCGTCATCAAACGATGACCATACCGAGGTCGCCTAACACCATTTAACAAAAGATTATGCAAACGGGGAGAAATAGAATGCATTATTTGGTAGAATGAAAAAAAATATGTAATTTTGCCACCGAAAGTATAAATAATCAAAAATAATGTATCGCATGAAGAAGTTTTTCTATCTCCTCGTAGCAGCCGTAGCCATGATTGGCTTTACCGCCTGCGACGATCAGGACCCCGTATGCAAGGCAGACCTCGACTGGGCTCCCGTCAACATCTACATCCAGGTGACTGACTCAGCTGGCAACAAGCTCATCAACCCCTCTGACAGCACCATCGTAGACGGTACCACTGTAACCTACAAGGGTCAGACCCTCAACGTAAGCCGCGCTCGCTACAACAGCAACGTAACCCCCGCAGGCATCAAGACACGCGCCTACGAGCCCGTATTCTACGGCTTCGAGCTCTTCAACCTGAAGTGGCTCAACAGCGACTATGGCAACACCTATGCCTTCCACCTCGGAGAAATCGACGGTTCGAAGGACATGGACGAGGATATCGTGATCAATTGGGCCAACGGCACCAGCAACACCATCCACTACCACTGCTCTAACCACGACAACACCATCGGCACCTGCGACCGCTGGTTCTCACTCGACGGCGTAGAGCAGAGCAGCAACTTCATCACCATCGTACGTTAATACGCGCACATAGCGCACCACAGATACACAAAGCCGGCACCTCCCTATGGGGTGCCGGCTTTCGTTTTGCCAGGGAAATGACACTTCACCAGAGAAAGAATAAGTGGACATATCACATTTCCTGTTGTATCTTTATATATTTGTATTTATTGAAATTTTATCCCACCTCCCCAATAAACCATAATTTACCCCAACATGTTTATCAGGTAATCTTATATACATATAGCACACCATCCGAGCCTTTTGCCTATGGCAATTGACTCGGATGGCATGCTATGTGTTCTTAATTCTTGCTTATGACGGATCCACGACACCTACTCCACATACAGCACCAATCCCTTGAGATACTCGCCCTCGGGGTGGTAGATGTTGATGGGATGGTCGGCAGGCTGATGCAGCTGATGGAGGATGCGCACCTTGCGCTTAGCCTGTGCTGCAGCAGTGAAAACAGCCATACGGAACTGATCCTTGTTGACTGCCTGCGAACAACTGAAGGTGAAGAGTATGCCGCCGGGCTGTATCTTCTCGAATGCCTTGTAGTTGATGCGGGTATAGCCCTTGAGAGCATTGCGCAGGGCGTCCTTGTGCTTGGCAAAGGCGGGAGGATCGAGAATAATGAGGTCATACTGGTCGCCCATCTTGTCGAGATACTTGAAGGCATCGTCGGCATAAGCTGCATGACGGGTGTCACCGGGGAAATTGAGCGCAATATTGGCATTCACCAAGTCGACCGCCTTAGCACTACTATCTACGGAATGCACCAGGCGGGCGCCTCCACGCATGGCATAGACACTGAATCCGCCGGTGTAGCAGAACATATTGAGCACACTGCGCCCCTTGGAATAATGCTCAAGGAGAGAGCGGTTGTCGCGCTGGTCTACGAAGAAACCCGTCTTCTGTCCCTTGAGCCAGTCGATGTGGAATTTCAGACCATTCTCCGTAGCCACATTGTCGGCTGTATTGCCCAGCAGAAATCCGTTCTCCTGCTCCAGTCCAGCCTTGTAAGGGAGTGTCGTCTCACTCTTATAGTAGACGTTGTCGAGCATATCACCCATCACCTGTTTGAGCGCGCGGGCTATCTCAAGACGGCACAAGTGCATACCCACGCTGTGAGCCTGCATCACGGCTGTGCGTCCATACATATCGATGATGAGTCCGGGCAGGTTGTCACCCTCGCCGTGCACGAGTCGGTAGGTATCGTTGTCTTCTTGACCAGCCACTCCGATGCTCTTGCGCACCTCGAGAGCTGCCGCGAGGCGTGATGCCCAGTAGGCGTCATCGATGGCTACGTCGCTGAATGTAAGCACACGCACGGCTATACTGCCTATCTGCCACTGGCCAACGGCAACAAACTGTCCGTCGCTGGTGAGCACACGCACCAGTGATCCCTCCTCGATGTCGCCTTCGATGTGATGAATGGCACCCGAGAAGACCCAGGGATGGAAGCGGCGGAGACTTTCCTCCTTACCTCTTTTAAGATATAGATTGGTCATTGGTATCCTTCGTTTTCTTGCGTTTTGTTACTTTCTTTTCGCTCTTTCGCCCCTTGCTTTTGCCCTTGCTGCGCGAGCGTGATGATGACTTGCACTCAGCAGATGGCTTGGTGCTGTCGTCTTCCTTCTTTTCGCATCTTGGGGACACGGGCAGTTCGCGATGCACGAGCTGGTAGTCGCCACTTTGTCGCAGTCGCTCTATCTCCTCATAAATGCGTATGCATGCCCAGGCGTCGATGGAGGCATAGTTGCATTGAGCTGGCGTCAGTGTATCGTTCTCCCAATTGGAGAGCTGCTGCCCCTTGGCTATCTTCTCGCCAAAGAGGTTGGCGTAGAGTTTCTGCAGAGCCATATCCTCGATGCCTATCTCCTGGCAATGCTTCTGGAGCTCAATAAAGTGGCCTGGCTGAAACTCGCGTCGACGCTGCAGCTGGTGAATATCATCGTGCCACGACAGAGCCACCTTAGTGACGCGTGTGTCGGAGAGCAGACGTATGATGGAGTCGGTGAGTCCGATCTGATTGAGTCGGAAGAGGAAGCATGTGTCATGGGTAGCCACCTGGAGGAGTGCCACCTTGTTCATGCCACGTCCGCGTGCAAAACTGGGTTTCGTCTCGGTATCAAACCCGAGTATGGACTGCTTGAGCAGGTAGTCTACAGCCTTGATAGCCTCAGCCTGCGAGATGACTACCACGATGCGTCCGGGAAAGGTCACTCGAGGCAGGTCTGCCAGCAGCGCCTTGTCGTAATGGTCAAAAATCGTCTTCATCGTATCCCGTATCTTCGGTGGTGTCCTTTGCCACATATTTTATCTGATGCAGTCGGCGAAGCGCATTGACGGCACAATGCCCCCAATAGAGTTCGAACGCATCGCGCACCTGCCACAGCGCATCCTGCATACAATCCTCAATACCATCCTGATAGACGGCCAGATAGTTGCGCAGGGGCTGGTAGATGTCAGCCAGACACTCCGATAGGCTACGCCACTGGGTCTCGTCGGTCTGCATGGCCTCCTCGTAGACAACGTCGAGAAATTCGTCGTCGGCTCCAAAGAGTGCGTAGACCGAGGTGCGGATGTAGTCGTAGTCGCTCTCGGTCACCTTGTCGGGTGGCAGAAAGGATCCGTTGGCCTCCACCTCAGGCAATGTCTGAGCCTTGAGATAGAGCATAGGCAAGAGGGTGAGCATGGAGTCTGTCAGCTGGCGTCGGCTGCATCCTTGAAGTTGCTCAAGGGTGGCACAATAGCGCACTGCCACGTGGGTAAATTCTACCACGTCGCGGCTGTAGACAATGTTATCGTTTTCGTTCATTTGCATATTCACAGAGTGATGCATTTTGCACGATTCTATCGAAGAAATGCCGGTGGGTGCAAACATACATCAATTTCGAGGGGCAAAGTTACTAATTTTACACGAAAAATAAGGCCGTTGCCGTTTTTTTCGCTAATTTTGTGCGCAAATTAAGAAGAAACATCGAATGGCAACAGATAAGAAGAAAGCATCAACCCATACCAAACCAACGACTAACCCCACACGCAAGACTTCCCCCAGCAGCAAGACGCGCAAGACAGGCAGCAAAGCCAAAGGCTCTGCCAAGAAGGCAGCCAAGGACGAAGAGACTGTGACGAGAAAAGAAATCATCCAGTTCGCCATCAGCACCATACTCATTCTCCTCGGCATCTTCCTCACCGTGGCCTACGTATCCTATATGTTCACTGGTCAGGACGACCAGGTATTCATCACCACGCAGGGTGAGAGACAAGCCACCAACTGGATGGGCAATCTCGGTGCATGGGCATCCAACCAGATGATAGATGAGCACTTCGGAGTAGCCTCCATACTCATCCCCATCTTCCTCGTAGCCACTGGTATACGCATCATGGGCATCTGCAAGGTAAGACTCTGGAAGTGGTTTATCAACTGCGGCATACTCATGCTGTGGTTTTGCATGTGCGGCGGCATGATTGACCAAGCAGAAGTGCTGCCCCACACCCATATCAGCCTGGGCGGAGAGATAGGCAACACACACTATCGCTGGCTCAACGAGCGTCTTGGCGGATTTAGCGTCATCGTGCTCATCGTATGCGCACTGGCATACCTCACCTATCTCAGCACAGAGACCATACGTATCATCAAACTCTCCATACAGAAACCCGTGGACTTCGTACAAAGCCGACTCACCACATCATCCGAGAGTGAGACTGACAACGGCGACGATGCCGACAATGCACCCGAGGAGGAGGCAGACGTCATGGCAGACAATGCCACCGAGGAGACACCGCTCATCATCGAGCCCGATGCATCCGAGACTGCAGCTGAGGAGGAGCAGAGCAACGGAAGCGAGCGCGACACTGCCACCACCATCGAGTTTGAGATGCCTATCAACGACAGTCAGGACAAGAAGCTCAACGAGAAGACGCTCTTCGACGGCAAGGATATGGAACTTAAACTGGTCACCCCAGAACCCGAGGAGGCTGAACCAACACATATCGGAGCAGACACAGAACCTACGGAAGAGCCTGCCGAAGAACCCAAAACTATCGAGCAGGACGGCATGATAGTGAAGCAAGGCGACGAACTCGAGGAGGCTCATCCCGACGAGACGGGTGCACTGGAGCCATACGACCCCAAACTCGACCTCGAAAACTACCACTACCCCACCCTCGACTTGCTCAAGCGCTACGAGGTGACCAACAAGGTGGATATGGAGGAGCAGCAGGCCAACAAAAATCAAATTCTCACCGTGCTCTCCAACTTCGGCGTAGAAATCAGCAGCATCAAGGCTACCGTTGGTCCCACCATCACACTCTACGAGATTACACCTGCACCCGGCGTACGCATCAGCAAGATACGCAATCTCGAAGACGACATCGCTCTTAGCCTAAGCGCGCTGGGCATACGTATCATCGCTCCCATCCCCGGCAAGGGTACCATCGGTATCGAGGTGCCTAACGCACGTCCACAGATGGTGTCGATGGAGAGCATCATCAACAGCCGCAAGTTCCAGGAGTGCGACTACGAACTGCCTATGGCTATCGGTAAGACCATCACCAACGACGTCTTCCTGGTCGACCTTGCCAAGATGCCTCACCTGCTCGTAGCCGGTGCCACTGGCCAGGGTAAGTCGGTAGGTCTCAACGCCATCATCACCTCGCTACTCTACAAGAAGCATCCCGCCGAACTCAAGATTGTGATGGTAGACCCCAAGAAGGTGGAGTTTAGCGTCTACAACCCCATCGTCAACCACTTCCTGGCTCAGGTGGAGGGCAATGAGGACACCGAGGAGCCCATCATCTGCGACGTCACCAAGGTCATCCAGACCCTCAAGAGTCTCTGCGTGGAGATGGACACCCGCTACGACCTGCTCAAGAAGGCTCGCGCGAGAAATGTCAAGGAATACAACGAGAAATTCAAAAACCGCCAGCTCAACCCCAACAACGGCCACAAGTTTATGCCCTACATCGTGGTCATCATCGACGAGTTTGGCGACCTTATCATGACAGCCGGCAAGGAGATAGAGATGCCCATCGCCCGTATCGCACAGTTGGCCCGTGCCGTAGGTATCCACATGATTATCGCCACACAGCGACCCACCACCAACATCATCACCGGTACCATCAAGGCCAACTTCCCCGCACGTATGGCTTTCAAGGTAAGTTCCATGATCGACTCGCGCACCATCCTTGACCGTGCAGGAGCCAACCAGCTGGTCGGCAAGGGCGACATGCTCTTCCTCTCAGGCAACGAGCCCGTGCGCGTGCAGTGTGCATTCGTCGACACTCCCGAGGTGGAAGCCATCAACAACTACATCTCGCAGCAGCAGGGCTATGTCTGTCCATTCCCTCTGCCTCCCGTACCCATGGATGGCGAGGAAGGCGGTGGCGTCAACGACGTAGACATGAACAACCTCGACCCCATGTTTGAGGAGGTAGCCCGCATGGTAGTCTACGAGAACTCTGGCAGCACGAGCATGATACAGCGTAAGTTCAGCATCGGCTACAACCGTGCCGGACGACTCATGGACCAGCTCGAGAAGGCAGGCATCGTAGGTCCCGCCAAGGGCAGCAAGCCACGCGAGGTGCTCTGCGTCAACGACGACGACCTGCAATTCAAGCTCGACAATCTCAAATGAGGTCATGAGGTGGCTTATTAGAACAACAGAACAAACAGTTTCTTTTTCTTTACCCCTGTAAAGCATCTCACTGTTAAATCTTACTAACAACGGGACAAGCGGGATACTAAACTTCCGTCTTTTCCGTTGTTAATCACACACTACAGACAATAAACTAATATGAAAAGAATACTCACTTGGGCACTCGCTATCATGATGGTGGCATTGCCCGCAATGGCAAAGAAAGGCAATAATGCACGCAAGGTGCTCGACCAGATGTCAGCCAAGATAACAGCATCGGGCGGCATCAAGGCGGGATTCAGTGTCACAGCATTCGTAGGCAAGCAGAGCCAAGGCACAGAGCATGGCACATTCCTCACCGACGGGCAACGCTTCCAGATGACCACCTCATCACTCATCACATGGTATGACGGCAAGACACAGTGGAGCTACTTCAAGCAGACGGAAGAAGTCAACGTGGCAGAACCCACCGAGAGCGAACTCCAGACCATGAATCCATACGCCTTCCTGAGCATCTATAAGAAGGGATTCACCTACACCATGCAGGATGCATCCTACCTGGGCAAGACCGTGCACGAAATCACGCTCATAGCCACCAACAAGAAGCAGGACATACAACGCATACTCCTGACCGTCGACAAGACCACACTACTGCCACTCTGCGTACGCATACTACAAGGTTCCAAGAACTGGACCCGCATCAATGTCAATCGCTTCCAGGGCAATCAGAAATTCTCTACAGACACCTTCCGATTCAATGCCAAGAAGTATCCCAACGCCGAGGTAATCGATCTCAGATAATTAAAATCTACAACAATAAACAATGGAACACAAGAAAGTAGTCATCATCGGCAGCGGCCCCGCAGGCTATACTGCCGCTATCTATGCCGGACGTGCCAATCTCTCACCCGTGCTCTACGAGGGCAACCAGCCCGGCGGACAGCTTACTATCACCACCGAGGTGGAAAACTACCCTGGATTTGCCGAGGGTATCGATGCCAACGAACTGATGGACCAGATGCGTCAGCAGGCAGAGCGCTTCGGCACAGAGATGCGCACGGCCGTATGCATCAAGAGCGACCTCAGCCAGGCTCCCTATCATCTGTGGTTTGACGACGACACAGAGATACTGGCCGACACCGTTATCATTGCCACCGGAGCCAGTGCCAAGTATCTCGGACTCGACGATGAGAAGAAATACATGGGACAGGGCGTCAGCGCATGTGCCACCTGCGACGGATTCTTCTACCGCAAGAAGGTGGTAGCCGTAGTAGGCGGTGGCGACACAGCATGCGAGGAGGCCAACTATTTGGCAGGTCTCGCCTCCAAGGTATACCTCATTGTGCGCAAGCCTTACCTCCGTGCCAGCAAGATTATGCAGGACCGTGTGCTCAATAATCCCAACATCGAGGTACTCTTCGAAACCAATACTCTCGGCCTCTATGGTGAGAATGGCGTAGAGGGAGCACATCTCGTACATCGCAAGGGTGAAGCAGACGAGCGTGAGTACGACCTCCCCATCGACGGATTCTTCCTTGCCATTGGTCACAAGCCCAATAGCGACGTTTTCACACCCTACGTCAAGACCGACTCTCTGGGCTACATCATGACCGAGGACGACTCACCACGCACTGGCATCCCCGGCGTCTATGCAGCAGGCGATGTGGCAGATCCCCACTACCGCCAGGCTATCATAGCAGCCGCCAGCGGTGCCAAGGCAGCCATGGAAGCAGAAAAGCATCTGGCAGGACTCTAACATCCCAGCAGACACACTCTGGATAGCCCCCACACACCACTCAAGGGCTATCCAGTTTTTTTCTACTCGCCGGCATGTGCGGAGCATTCATCACCCCCACAGAAGAAAAATCCACCTCCTCCGTAATAATCTACCACCTCGCCGTGTCAAAGGTACAGACATAACGTAACATACAGCACATGAAAACATACACCCTTCACAAACTACTCAACAAGCATGACGAGCTCAAGGACCGCCGTCATCCAATGTTTGAGAAAAACCGCTTCATCCGATTCATAGCCTATTTCATGGTGGCCTACTATGCCGCCATACTACTCTTCCTGGGCGTCATGCTACCCCAAGGCATGGGTGATCCACATACCGGTGTAGCTGCTTTCCATGTGTTCGACAGCGGCTTCTACATCATCCTCATCACCGACTTCTGGCTCCGGTTCCTGCTCCAGGAGACACCCGCTCAACAAGCCAAGCCCTATGCTCTCCTGCCCGTCAGACAATCGTTTCTCATGAAGCGCTATCTCATCAAGGCAGCACTCAGCACCGGCAATCTCTTCTGGGGATTCATGCTCGTACCCTTTGCCATCATCGGCGTGCTGCCCCACCTCGGATGGTCGGGAGCCTTGGCATGGCTGCTGGGCTACTGGCTCATGATAGTGGCCAACTCCTACATGTACCTCCTCACTCGCGCTGCATGCACACGCCACATTCTTTGGTTTCTCCTCCCCGTAGCCATTCACGGAGGCGTGCTCTGTGCAGCCTTCCTGCCCGACACCAACTTGATGCGGTCCATCTGCACCATATTTATATACGGATTGGCTCAATGGCAACTCTGGGCTTATGCCATCCCAGCAGCCCTGATAGCCATCGGCTTCTGGTGCAACTACCGTCTGCAGCGCAGCATCGTCTACGAGGACGTAGCTAAGAAGGAGGATGTCAAGGTGACCAAGACATCACGCATGGCATACCTCAACCGCTTCGGAGCCATGGGCGAATACCTCAAGATGGAAATCAAACTGCGCATGCGCAACAAGCAGGTCAAGATACAGTTCATCACCGGAGTGGGAGCCATGTGCCTACTGTCAGGCATCATGTACTTCACGCCCGCCTACGACGGCGAATTCATGACCTCCTTCATCTGTCTCTACAACTACATCGTGCTGGGCATGATGACCCTCATCACCATCATGGGCTACGAGGGCAACTACATCGACGGACTCATGAGCCGACGCGAAAGCATACTCTCGCTCCTCACAGCCAAGTATTACTTCAACTCACTCCTGTTGCTCGTACCCATCACCATCAACATACCCCTCATGGTGGCCGGCAAGATATCGCTCTGGATGAACCTCGGCTATCTCTTCTTCACCGTAGGCGTGCTCTACCCCATCATCTTCCAGATGGCCGTGTACAACAAGGATACGCTCCCCCTCAACAACAAGCTCACCGGCAAGCAGAGCAATATAACACAGACCATCGTATCCTTTGCCATACTCTTCGTGCCCATCGGCATCGAGAAGGTCAGCCTCTTCGCCTTCGGCACTCACTGGGGGTATGCCGTCATGATACTGCTCGGCATCCTCGGCATCGCCACCCACCACATCTGGCTGCGCCACATCTACCGACGCCTCATGGCACGCCGATATGAGAATATGGAGGGATTCCGCGCCAGCAGACCCTAAGCCATCACACCTATCCACAACAGACAAACAGACTCACACCATGGACATAACTATCAGCAACCTCAAGAAGACATTCGGAGACAAGACGGCCGTCGACATCTCCCAGTATACCATCCACAGCGGCGACATGCTCGGACTCGTGGGCAACAATGGCGCAGGCAAGAGCACCCTCTTCCGCCTCATGCTCGATCTCATCAAGGCTGACCAGGGCAACGTCCTGATGGGCACCACCGATGTCAGCACCACCGAGGAGTGGAAGGACTGGACAGGAGCCTTCATCGACGAGTCCTTCCTCATCGACTATCTCACACCCGATGAGTACTTCCACTTCATATCCACCATCACCGGCATGAGCGAGCAGGAGCTGGAGTCTACCCTCGATCGCTTCGACCACTTCATGGCAGGCGAGGTGCGCGGACAGCAGAAGCTCATCCGCAACCTCAGCGCCGGCAACAAGCAGAAGGTAGGTATCGTGGCAGCCATGCTACTGCACCCCAAGGTACTCATACTTGACGAACCATTCAACTTCCTCGACCCCAGCAGCCAGAATGCCATCAAGAAACTGCTGCAGGATTACAACCGCGAGACCGGTGCCACCATCCTCGTCAGCAGCCACAACCTCACCCACACCATCGACATCTGTCCACGCATCGCCTTGCTCGAGAGCGGACACATCATACGCGACATAACCAACAACGATGGTTCGGCACTGGCAGAATTAGAGGAATATTTCCAGTAATCCACCCCCTCCGGATAAGCTAAGTGAAGAAATATCAGCAGAAAACGCCCCACACATTTGGTCAATCCGGCAAAATGTTGTACTTTTGCACCCGATTTGAGTCCGTTCGGGCCGAACAAGTGCTGTCACGATGACAGACGCCTGGCGGAAACCGTTTTAATACATATACATTTCAATGTACGCAATCGTAGAGATTAACGGTCAGCAGTTCAAGGCCGAAGCTGGTAAGAAGCTCTTCGTACACCACATCGCTGGTGTAGAGGCAGGTCAGGCTGTTGAGTTTGAGAAAGTGTTGTTGGTAGACAACGAGGGTAACATCACCGTAGGTGCTCCCGTAGTAGAGGGCGCTAAGGTAGTATGCGAGGTAGTCACCGAGCTCGTAAAGGGCGACAAGGTTCTTGTATTCCACAAGAAGCGTCGTAAGGGCTATCGCAAGCTGAACGGTCACCGTCAGCAGTTCACCGAGTTGACTATTAAAGAAGTAATTGCTTAATCATTTAATTTTTAGGAGGACAAGAAATGGCACATAAGAAAGGTGTTGGTAGTTCTAAGAACGGCCGCGAATCGGCAGCTCAAAGATTAGGTGTTAAGATTTTCGGTGGCCAGAAGTGCATCGCTGGTAACATCATCGTACGTCAGCGTGGTACTCGTCACTATCCCGGTGAGAACGTAGCTATGGGTAAGGATAACACCCTCTACGCACTCAAGGACGGTATCGTAGTATTCAAGCGCGGTCGTCTCGATCGTTCTACCGTATCAGTTCAGACTGAGGCTTAATCGAAAGACATAATACTTTCAAGAACTAATCAAGGCTGGATGTTACCCACACACGGGAGCATCCAGCCTTTTTCGTTTGGTATCCACCACACATATCCCACCCTCACAGGCCATATATGCTATGCTCACAGCCTATATGTGCTACGGTGACAGCACATATAGGCTCAGTAGAAAATCCGTGGGGATTGTATGAACAGTACAACGAGGATTATTCTAAATTATTGCTGTCCGCCAAAAATCGAGATAGCAAATATATCCTGCCCGGAGTCCTATTAAGTAGGACTTCGGGCTTATGCCTCAAAACACCCCAAAAAAAAGTATGTTGACATAAATGGCAAAGTATCTAAAGATAAATGGCAAAGTATCTAAAGATAAATGATTTAAGTTTCGGGGTTTGTCTTTTCCTGATTTCACTATTAGTCTGTAAAGTCTAAAAAGTGACAATAGGATACAAATGTTTGAGTTTGATTCTGGCATCGTCTGTTGTGAATTGCCAATGCGCCCCTTTCTGCATAGCATTCCTATCCGTGTGCCATTTCTCGAGTTCAGAGTTCAAGTCTTCCAAATTATCAATTCTCCGTTTCCCGAGGCATTGTTTAGATAACGCAGACAACTCAATCTCTGCTATGTCGAGCCAACTTCCATGCTTGGGTGTATAATGGAATTCGAATTTCTTGGCGAGTCTTAGTGCTTCTGCTGGCGGAAATGTCTCATAGAAAGAACTTTTGTCATGGGTGTTGAGATTGTCACACACCATGATAATCTTTTCAGCATTAGGATAAACTTCGTCAGCAAGCCATTTCATCTGTTTGGCCCAGTCAATCTTTGTCCTATGCTCTAATGCTTTAGCATGGCGAAATCCTGCAAGAGGCTCTGTAAAAAGGAATATACTACAAGTACCATTGCGGACGTATTCACTATCTTGGATGAGAGCACCATTCTTCTTACGACGTCCTTGGCGCGCATCTGCCAGCAATTGTAGAGGCTTTTCGTCCATGCAGACAACAGGAAATCGTTCGTCATACGGACGGCTATATACTTCCAGCACATCCTCCATGCAAGCGGCAAAATCAGCGCTTTGTTCCTTTGGTATACACCATTCCTCAACAAGGTGTGGCTTGAGACTATTCTCTTTCAATATCTTTCCCACTGTTGTATGGCTTATCTTGTCTATGTAATTCATCTGTACCATCCTTTCTGACAACAGGCGTAGTGTCCA
>CALZKW010000052.1 GCA_945788095.1 uncultured Prevotellaceae bacterium
ACCACGAGCCACTATCTGGATGCGCTGCCCATGGCCTCGACCGCCGATGTGACCAGCCGCGACGTGTTGTGCTTCTCCCTGGACAAGGCCGAGGAGGGTGCACGCTGGACGCTCACCGACCAGCACGGACGTATGCTGGGGGCCTCAGCCACCAAGACACTGGCCTGGGACGAGGGCGTGACGGCATGGGACATACAGTTGGGCTACGACGGGGCCACCATCACCCCCGCCAACACCTCGTATGGCACACTGCGTTACAACGCACCCGCCGAGAGCTATGCCCGCTTTGCGCTCTACACCTCCACATCGCTCCCCCTACCCTACCTCTACCGCCGCCTGCAGCAGTTGCAACCCGTGGAGGCCCGCACACTGACCCTCGACGCGGAGGCTCTGACCATCAGTCTGGAGGAGGGCCAACTGGCCTTGCACCCCACCCTGTTGCCCTCCACCACCACGGACAAGCGCATCCTCTGGCAGAGCAGCAACGAGGAGGTAGCTACGGTCAACGGTGGTTTCGTCAGCCTCCTCGCCCCCGGTGAGACCACCATCAGCGCCACATCACACGACGGCCAGGCCTCTGCCTCTGTGATCCTCACCGTGACGGCTCCCTCGGCCATCACCTCACCCCAAGCCCTCACGACACGCACCCGCAAGGTGGTGAGCGGCCACCAGGTGGTTATCCTCAAGGATGGACGCAGATACAACACACAGGGCATGATTAGCGAATAGTGAATAATACTTAATGCTTTTAATACCTTTAATTCGTGGGGAAGGAGAAGCATAAGCTGTCCTTGGCCTACTCCTGCAAAAAGTGAATCTTCCGTTTATTCTGTTGTTAACCATTACCCCCTCAGACCCTAATTTATGGCACTTACAAACATAGAGAAGCATTACAACAAGCACCCTGAAGACCTCCGTCTGCTGCGCCGTCATGGCATCGTGGAGTTTGAAACCACCATGCACCACCTGCGCCGCTTCCTCCGTCCCGACCACATGATACTCGACATCGGAGCGGGCACGGGGCGCTACACCTCGGCCCTGATGAAGGAGGGCTACCGCGTGAAGGCCATCGAATTGGTGCGCCGCAACATCGAGGTGTTTCTCAAGCGCGAACCTACGGCCGACGTGGTGCAGGGCGATGCACGCAGCATGCCCTTCCTGGAGAGCGACATGGCCGACGTGACGCTCCTCCTGGGCCCGCTCTACCACCTCATCAGCGACGAGGAGAAGGTCAAGGCCCTCCGCGAGGCCAAGCGCGTGACGAAGCCCGGTGGCCTTATCTTTGTGGCCTATCTGATGAACGAATACAGCATCCTGTCCTACTGCTTCGACGAGGACCGCATCGGCGACTTCCTGCGCCGCGGCGTGGTGAGCAAGGACTTCCACATACAGGCCGACAGCGACGAACTCTACGACTATGTGCGCATCGACGACATCAACCGCCTCAACGAGATGGCGGGCCTGGAGCGTGTCACCATCTTCTCGCCCGACGGTGCCGCCGACTACATGCGCACCCGCCTCAACCGCATGAGCGAAGAGACCTTCGCCCACTTCATAGCCTACCAGAAGTGCATCTCCGAGCGCCCCGACCTCATCGGCGCCGGCAGTCACGTGGTGGACGTGGTGAGGGTGTGACGGAGCCAACATCCCCCAAAAAATACGGGCACGTAGCACATTGCTACGGCCCGTTTTTTGTTATCTCACCGCTCAGCCATAACAGGGGTATAGCTGAGTCAGAAAAGACCCATATCTCAGCGCAACAAGACCCATATCCTAATGGTGCCAAGACCCATATCCTGCGACGCTAAGACCCATATCTAAAATCAACCATAGTAGTATCCTACCACCGACCATAGTACTATCCTCACCCTGACGATAGTACTCCCCCCCATTTAATAGCATTTACAAATTGGAGTATATGGGGGAGATGGGGTTGGGTTGACAACGGAACGAACGGAAATTTTATTTAACAAGAAGGTTTAGCTCGACGAAGTCAACGGGCATGCGCTCGGCGACGTAAGGAGACGCTTAGCGAGCGAAGCGGGTCTAAGAATTACATGATTTAAGTTTCGAGAGTTAGGAACTCTCGAAACTTAAATTACATGAATATTTTTCCTTACCGATCTGGCTGGAAGCCAGTACAGCGAGCGTAGCGAGCGACGAGGACCACGCGAAGCGCTTGGCTTGTCCAAGAACCGTGGGCAACGCCCCCGGTGGAGATACCATTCGCAAATCGATGGTATAATCGGCCGAGTTGCGTAAACAAGCTCGGCAACACATGGCGGCACATGCTCCACAGCACCATGCGGCGCGTTGCCAAGCTTGCTACGCAACTTGGCGAGGTCACTACCGATGGTGGACGCACCTTCCACCCCGCACACCTCCGCTTCGCTGCGGTGTACGGGGTTACCAACCTCCCGACGTTCGGTGTATTGCCTTACCAGGCAATTGTCTCTGATGGCGGTCCTGTTGATACTTGTCATATTCGTGATCACTATGCCAAAGAGATAACATCGTGCTCTTCTTAGACCCGCTTCGCTCGCTAAGCGTCACCCCTACGGGGATGCCGAGCGCGTGCCTTCGTGTGAGATATTGTATTTTTTCCGTTCTTTCCGTTGTTCCCCCATCTCCCCTACAAACAACGCAAAAAGGGCAGCCCATGCAAAGGAGCTGCCCTAAGGAATAATAGTATGGGAAGGGATTACTTCACTACAATCTTCTTGCCACCTACGATGTTGATGCCGCGGCGCAGAGTAGCGCTCTGGCGACCGTCGATGGTGTAGATGATGGTCTTGCCGTCAGCAGCGATGCCGTTGATAGCAGTACCACCAGAAATAGTCCAGGTGAAGGTCACTGCGGGGAGTGCAGCACCACTGCCATCCACGAAGAAGCCCTCGGGAACCTCGAAGGTGTAGACGCCAGCCTCGGTGTACTCCTGAGAGGTGGTGAGAACGAGCTCGTTCCAGTCGGTGCCCCAAGCGGCATCACCAATCTGCTCGAGCTCTACGCCGTCGCGCTTCACTACAATCTTGCCATTGCCGCAGCCCATCTCAGACACGGTGTTGTTCCATACGTGTACCTCGCGGAGGCTCTCAACGGTGGTGCCGTTGGCAGGAGAGGTGGTGTAGTCAGATGTCTGCTGGCTTGCACCAATGGTCCAGGTGAAGGTCACTGCGGGGAGTGCGTTGCCGCTGCCATCCACGAAGAAACCCTCGGGAACCTCGAAGGTGTAGGTGCCGTCCTCGGTGTACTCCTGAGAGGTGGTGAGAACGAGCTCGTTCCAGTCGTTGCCATAAGCGGCATCACTAATCTGCTCGAGCTCTACGCCGTCGCGCTTCACTACTACCTTGCCACTGCCACAACCAAGCTCAGACACGTTGTCGTTCCATACGTGTACCTCGTGGAGGCTCTCGATGGTGGTGTCATAGGCAGGAGTAGTTCGCCACTGTGAGTCTACATCACTGCCGCCCTGTGAGGGATCCTTGACGGTGAGGTAGTAGTTGAAGGTCTCGTTCATGTTGCCGGTCATACCCTCAGAGAGCAGCCAGTTCTCGTCGCCTACAGAAGCCTCTTTGAGTGTGAAGGTGTAGGCACCAGGCTCGGTGATAGGCTCCAGGAAGGTAATAGTGGCGCGGTTGCGGTTGCGGGGATTGATAGCGAGAGGAGCGGTGAAGAACTTGTAGGTGGTCTTGTTGAAGACGTCTACCATGCAGGTGTCATTCTTAGCATATACCCACTCGCTGAAGTTGAAGACAACCTCAGAGATGGCGTCTACAGTAGCCTCGTTGGCGGGGTCTACGTTGTCCACGGTGATGGCTGCCTTGGGAGCAGAGAGCACGGTGTAGGGGATGCGTACCTCGCGGTCGTTGGTCTCTACGGTGTAGCCCTCACCCATGTTGAATACAGAATCCTGCATCACTACGAAGTACTTGCCACTGGCGGTGATAGCCTCGGCGAGGTTGAGCGAGAAGCCATCCTGAACGTCGTCCTTGACGGTGCAGGTGGTGACGGTGTCGCCAGCCTCGTTGACTACGAATACTGAGCGGTCCTCACGGCGTGTGGGGCTGATGAGCTCGGTGGCATAGTCGGCACCGGGCTTGGTGTAGATGGCCACCTTAGAGAGCTTGTCTACGGTAGCACCTGCGAGGGGATCGGCTGCGAAGGGATAGTCTGCATAGAGTTTGTTGAGAGTGATGGTGAAGGTCTCGCCGATGTAGTAGCGGCCATACTTCTCCTTGGTCTCCACGTACTCGTCGTTGGCAATCACGCTGTAGTTGATCCAAAACTCATACTTGTGGCAGTCCTTGAGGGTCTCCTCGGGAGTGATGACGATGGTCTTGTCATCAGCGGGGTCTACACTCATGCTGGCCTGTACCTGCTGCTGAGTGGTGAGGTCGGTGACGTAGAGGGGCATGACGCCACCTGCAGCCACGATGTTGGCCTTCTCGTCGAAGGTGAGACGGATGTCGGTGAGCGAAGATACGACGTCGCCGTCCTTCACATTAGTGCTTACGGGATAGAAGTCCTCGAGGAGCTCGGGACCGGGGTTGTACTTCACACCGAAGTCGTGGTCGAAACCATCGGAAGAAACTACGTCAGAGAACTTCACGCGGATATTCTTACCGGCAAATACCTCGTCGGGCACGGGGATGGTATACTCGATACCGCTCTCGCCCTCCTCTACAGAGGTGATGCCCTCGCGTACCTCAATCATGCACTGCTCGTCCTCGAGGGTCTGGTAGTAGAGATCGACGCCGCCAAACTTGTAGGCCTCCTTGTCGGAGAAGTATACCTTGAACTGCTTATCCTGGAGCACCGAACCGCTGACGGGGGTGAACTCAGCCACGATGTCGCTCTTGAGCTCCTTGAAGCTGCGGCTGAACTGTGCCGAACCGTAGTTGCCCGAGCTCTCGCTGAATGATGAGGTGCCATCAGCCATCTTGATGTAGAATACCTTGAGATCCATGGTACTCCACTTGGTCTTCAGACCGAGGTCCTCGTATGAACGGCGGATGCCGGTGAAGTCGAGCTTGAGCTTCTCACCATCTACGGTGATCTTCTCCTTGGGCAGCTCGCCCTCCCATACATCGCCGGCATCAGCGCTACCGATGAGCATCTGTACGGTGGCAGTCTGGCCGTCCTCCATGGTCATGAGGGGATAGTCGAAGGTGAGAGTCACGATACCGCGCTCGTCGCCCTCCACCCAGTATGAATAGAAGGGGGTGGCACCTGCGATAGAGAGCAGGTAGTGGGGCTTGGAGGGTACGAGCCACTCCATGACGAGTGTACCGTCCTGGCCATACTTGATGTCGCTGTTGGTGCGAGCGCAGAGACCAGTGATGGTGAGCTTGCACTTGTCACCGGGCTGGAAGTAGCCCTGCTGCATCCACTCGTAAAGGGCCTCCTTGAGGCGGAAGATGATCTTGCCGGTGTTGATGTCTTGACGGGTCTCGATGGTGTCGTTGACGTGACCGTTGCACTCGAGGGTGGCCATTGCATCAGCAGTGGCGGGGAGGTTGAACTCGAGTTCGAGCTGACCGTCGCGCTCGTCGCTGATGTTGAACATCTCGCCTACGGGCTGGTTGCAGCTGGTGATCTCAAGTGAAGAGACACCGGTCTGCATGGAGAGGTAGAACTTCATGCCCTTGCTGAAGCCCTTACCGCTGGTGATGTAGTAGGTCTTACCGGCCTCTACGTCTGAAACGGTGCGCTTGCCGAAGGTAGTACCCTGGAAGGTGTTCTCAGCATAGCCGAAGCTTGAGATCTGGCTGTCATAGACGAGGTCAGTCTCATCAGCGGTGAGCTGGGTGTAGACGTGCATCACAGCGTCCTGCGACCAGATGGTCAGCGAACCGCTCTCTGCGGGGGTGAACTTGAAGTCCGTCTGGTTGTTCCAGATGTTGGGCTCGTCGTAGAGCGTGTTGAGCTCCACTGGCAACCACTCTGCCGAGGCAGAGAGACTCACGAGGGTGAGCAGCATGAGCATGGCTCCGCGCAGCTTCCTCGTGGCGAACGAAAGTAATCTTGCTTTCATGTTGTTTGTGTGAAAAAATTAGTGAATAAATAAGTGTGTATAAATGGGTGACCCCCACCCCCACTTGCGGGGGATGGGGGAAAGTTCTATTTCTGGTTAGAAGACCACCTTGATGCTCTTTTCGCCCTGGGCTGTGGTAGCCTTGGCGATAACGAGACCCTTGTAACCATTGGCCGAGAGGCTCACCTGGCCCTTGCCGCTGGTGGTGGCCAGGAGCTGACCACCGGCGGTATAGAGGCTCAGAGTGATGGCACCATTGGTGGTAGCCACTACGCGACCGGTCTCAGCTCTGAGCTGGATAGCCTCGTTGGCATCAGCCACTACGTCGCTGACGGGAGTCATGCGGCTGAAGGGCACAGTGATAGCATTGAGGAAGAGACCTGCGTTGCCCTCCATCACCATGAGGCAGATCTTACCGTTCTGCTGCTCGCTGATGTTGCTGGGATAGCTCAGGCGGAGCTCCTTGGTGTAGGTCTGACCAGCCTCGATGGTCTGGGGGAAGCCTACTGACGAACCGGTGATCTCGCCCCAGTAGGTGCGCACCACGTCGTTGTGGATGATACCCTCGTTGTTGGGCTTGGCGTAAATACCGCCCTTGCCCCACTCGCCGAAGATAGCCTTAGAGGATGAGTAGAGGTTGTTTGCCTGGGTGTTGACGAGGCCATCCTCCATAGCTACGGGGAAGATGTTGATGTACTGGTTCTTCATATTCAGAGCCGACTGGATCTCCACGTTCATCACAATCTGGTTGGTCTGCTCGTCGAGCTGTACAGAGGGCACCTTGACGTCCACATAGGTGGGCACATCCATCTCCATGCTGACGATGTCCTGCCAGAGGTCGATGCCATTGGTGAATCCCTCCTTGTAGTTTTCATCGTATCCGATGGGAGAAGAGATGAAGCCATTGCGCTGGATCATGGCCGAGGGAGCTGCCACCAGGCCAAGGGTCTGGCAGTACTCCTCGAGGAGACCTGTCGAGTAGGGATCGCCGGTGTAGGTGTGGTATGAGAGGGGAATGAAACGATCGCCGAAGATCTTCTCCAGGTGCTCGATAGCGAGGATACCGCGGGGACAGTTGGGACAGGTGGTACCGGTCACCTCCTCGAGCACCACGCGCTTCACGGGCTCGAAGGTGAGGTTCTGCACGTAGTTCTTCTTCACATCCACATAGTCGTCCATCTCCACCTTGACGCTATACTCGTTGGCATCGCCCACGGTGAGGGGAAGCTTGTTATCAAAGCTGAAACTTACGACGTCAGCCTTCTTGAAGCTACCGGTCTGGGTGAAGGTAGACACCTCCTGGCCCTCAGCGTTGCAGAGGGTGAGGCGAACGGTGCTGTAGGTCTTGATGTCGTCATTGATGGTCAGCTTACCGCTGATGGTGATGGCATTCTGGTTGACTACCACCTCCTTGTTAGAGAACGACATGAGGTACTTGAGGTTGCGCATCACGAGGATGTTGTCCACGAATACCATGCTCTGGTTGTCATTGTTGTTCCAGAAGCCGATGTAGATATTCTTGCCGGCATAGGGAGCCAGGTCGAGAGCATAGCGCTCCCACTCACCAGCCAGACCGTCCTCGGTCTCGCCATAGTCGGGAGCAATCTCGCTGATGGCACCCTCGGTCTTCATGCGGTCGATGATGCTCTTCGAGAGCACGTTGATATTCTCATCGCATGCCCATACCACAATCTTCAGCTTGTCGCTCTTGCGGGCCTTGTAGCGCTGTGCGTCGAATGAGAGCGTACAGAATGCATCGGGGATGTAGAGCTGGGGAGTCACCATCCAGTCGTCGCTCTGAGCGGCGGGGTTGTACATCGAGTGCGAAGCAGCACAGATGTCCTGGCTCTCGAGGGTCTCACGCAGAGAGAAGTTCCAGGGTTGGTTGTCAGCATCAAACTCCATAGCGGCCATCTCCTCGGTGGGCTGATGGTGGTCGCCCTCATAGCGCATCATGTTGGCCAGAGCCATCGAGATGTTGTTGAAGTCCTCAGCGTAGATGGTAGCATTGTCGGTGCTGACCTGGCGCTCGTAGGTACCTACGTAGTTGAGCACAATCTGCTCATTGCCAGTAGCGGCCTTGCCCATCACGTCGGTCACCGAACCGGGCTCGAGCACTACCTTATACTTAGCACCGAGGTAGAGGTACTGGGTGGTGCGGGGCAGCAGACCGATGCTCTTGGGATCAGTGCTGTGGGCCAGCACATAGAGCTCAGAGATGACATTCTCTGTGCCGTCCTGGGCCACCTCGATGAGCTGTGCCTTGGCATCCTCGGCAATCTTGATGTCGGTGTCGAAGGTCAGTACGGGGAAGATGTTGGTATTGTCGAGGCGCGAGAGCTCGCTGCCGCTCTCGGGGAATACCTTGACAAACTGCACGGGGGTGTTGGCACGACCAGTGTAGCTGAGGGTAATCTCCTTGTTGACCTTATTGCTGTTGGAAGCCAATGCGAGGCAACCTGCGGGGATGACGATGCTGTACTTCTCGCCATTGTTGAGGGTGGTGGCGCGGAAGGTGATGACCAGTGAGTGGTCGTCGGTGGCCATCTCGGCGAAACCGATTGAGTTGCGCACGGTAGCACCCTTGCTGTCCTTGAGGATGGCGCTCTGGGCACCGCCTACCACCTGGATGCGCTGGGTGAAGCGCATGGTGACCTTCTCCATAGAGTTGAAGGCTGCATTCTCAGCGGGGGTGGTGGTATAGTCCTGCAGGAGGTCGATGGTCTGGCAGACCTCGGTCATCGACTCGGGCATACGCACGATGTAGCTCTCGCCGCTGGGGCTCACCATGGGAGCAAGCACGCGGCCATCTGCCGAACCGGCCCACATAGTACCGGTGTTGTCAAAACCGGTAGCCTTCGAGAAGTCCATGTTGTAGCGCTGCTTGAGGATGAGGGAGAAGGGATACCAGATATTATCGTTCATCACCTTCCACTCACGCAGGGGAGTGCCGATGGGTGAAGAGGCATACACATTACCGTCGTTGTCCACGTGGCCTGCATACATATCCTGCTCCTCGAGGGCGCTGAAGCAGAGATAGCTCTGGGTCTCTACATCGTAGCGCACCACGTATACCTCGTCGTTGGTGTTGCGCACCGCAGCTGCCACATACTTACCGTTTGAGCTTATCACGGGACTCATCTCTAACATCAGGAACTGGGCAGGACGGTTGTTGCCTTCCTTGCCAAACTTCACTGAGGTCTTGGTCTCACGGTCGTAAATGAAGGCTGTGGGGCAGATGCTCTGGTTGCCGAAGATGATGATGTAGCGACCATCGGCGCTGATACCAGAGTAGGTCTCCTGCATCACGTCGTAGTCCTTGGGCATCTGGGGCAGATTCTCAAGGGTAACGACCTGCTTGGTCTCGAGGTTCCACATCACACCCTTTGAGTTGCTGGCCATGACGTTGCCAGCGTTGTCCTCGCAGAAACCTACGGCCCACTTGCCGTCGGGGGTCACAGCAGTAATGCTACCGGTGGCGTAACCTGCGGGCGTGGGCAGAGCGGTCCAGGTCTTCTTCTCTACGTTGAAGACGCCGGGCTTGCTACCCATATACGAACCATCGTCGGTGAAGGTACCATTGTAGGCACCTACGGCATACTTACCATCGTCGGTGATGTCGTTGACCACATACTTACCCTTGAGGGCATTCTCGTCGTTGCCGTCAAAGAGGCCCTTCACGATAGTCTCCTCCTTGGTCACGGTGTTGACAAGGCGGATCACACCGCTCTTGCGCTGCTCTGTCGTGGCTCCCTTGACGATGGCCCACTGGCCGTTGTCAGAGAGGGCATTGACGATAGAGAGGTCGCTGTACTGCTGCAAGTGGAAGGTAGGCACACTCTGTGCTATGGTCTGGAGGCAGGCTGCCATCACAAACATCCACATGGCAAAAAACTTTCTCTTCATTGCTTGTAGTATTTATTTGATTATTTTCTTGTTTCCTTTGATGTAAATGCCCTTGTGTGACTGTGCAGTACGCTTGCCATCGAGGGTGTAGGTGGTCTCCTGGCCCATGGTGGGCTTGAGGTCGCTGATACCAGTCAAGAGGTGGTTGGTGAAGCGGAACGAGATGGTGCCATCGGCATGCTGCTCGATGTCGGTGATATCCTTCTGCATCAGGTAGCTGCCGTCCTCATTGGCATTATTGACCGTGGCTGCGGGCACCGAGGTGGCTGTCAGGGCGTTGCTTCCTCCATTGGGATAGAGGTCGCCGGCCATCATGTCAGCCTTGTCGAGCCAGTCCTTGTACTCGATCATCACCTTGCTGTTGTCGGCGGCAAAGATGCTGAAGCGCTCTCGGCCGGTATTGATGTTGTTGCTGCTCCAGGCCTCATCGGTGTAGTCCACGTGCGAGATAAGCAGACCGCTGCCCAGGAGGCCCTGGTCACAACCCGTCTGCTGACGGTTCTCCACGATATAATACTCGTCGCGGTGTCCTTCATTATATATTATATAGGCCTCGGGGGCTACGCTCAGGGGCTGCATAGCCTCTATCTGCTTGCTGTCGGTAAGCTCGGTGAGCGTCATCCATCCACAGAAGGCACGCTGGTAAGCGGTGTAGCCGGCAGGACTGTAACCGCCGTCCAGGTAGTTGCCCATGTTCATGAGGTCCCACACATAGGTGCCGTAGTTGAGCGTAGTGGCACCAAAGGTGCCCTTGTCGTACATATCGGGCAGTCCGAAACAGTGGGAGAACTCATGGCAGATGGTGCCGATACCATCTATCTTAGCGCCCTCGCCAAGTTCGCAACTGCAAGCGAAGTTGTCTATGGTCACGCCGTCCATCTGGAAGGGCTTCTGGTCCGACCCGAAGGCATTGAGCGTGCCCTCCTGTGGCCAGAGCAAACCGGTGTCGGCACCGTTGGTGTTCTGTCCCTGTCCGGCATAGAGGATAAAGACCTGATCCACCTTGCCATCACCATCCCAGTCGTAGTCGGCAAAGTTGACATCATCGTTGGCCCAGTCGCAGGCGTCGTAGACGAGCTTACCGAGGTGCACGTCGAGCATGGTGCCATCGTCCTGTCCGTAGTAGTTGTAGGGGTTGGGCAGACGGTAGGGACCTACCACATCAAAGTTGAACTCAAACTGTCCGTAGCTCTGGCGGTAGAAGTAGTCGTAGACGCTGCTCTTGAAACCAATCGTCTCGTCGACGAAGTTGGGTTCGTTGGCCACGCGGTTGTAGTAGGTGGCTGCATCGGGCAGGGTGAACTTCGCCGCGGGGGTGTTGGTAGCGGTGCGTTTGTTGAACTCCACGAGGATGATGAGTCCCTTCTTCTTGCCCACAAACTTGCCGGGCTCAGCGGCGCGGCTCTGGCGGCGTGCATTGGCCAGGCTACGTGCCTTCTGACCAGCACTCTGGAGCTGGCTCAGGTCGGCCTGCTCATAGCGGTTGTCACCGGCGAGCACATAGGCGTGGCCCTGTGCGTCCTGCCAGTAGTGACCGTGCTCGTCGCCGATGAGTTCGGCTCTCACCTCGCTGCCGTCTGTCAGACGGAGGGTGGACCACTGTCCGCGCTTTGCAGGAACAGCAAAAACGGCTACAGCCCATGCTGTGAGCAGGGCTGTGGCCATAGTTCTACTAAATAGTTTCATAAACAGATCGGGGTGATTAGCGCATTACCTTCTTGATGCTGCCATCGCTGTAGCGCACGATGTTGAGACCCTTCTGGAGGCCGTTGACACGTTTGCCTGCTGCATCGCAGATGGTAGCCACGCGCTTGGCGGTCGCTACGCCCTGTACAGCGTTGGTCTCAGCGTAGTCGAAGATGACATTGAGGGTGCGACCGGTGCTGAGGCTGATGACTGCCTTACACTGTCCATACTGTCCCACCTTTGGGAACCACTCGATGAGATGGAGAGAGGTAGAGAGGCCATATTCCTCCACGTCGAACACACAATTATTGAGGTATATGATGCCTGCCTGCTGGATGTTCTGGCACTGGCTACCGAAGCAGCAAGAAAAACCATTAGAGTTGGCTGGCAAATCGGTTACATTGACAGTCATGTTGAAGGCCAAAGATGAGCCCTTTGTGTTCTTGAGGTAAACGTTGCCCAGACTCATCTGAAACTCGTCGAAGTCATTGTAACTGGCTTCGGTAATGGTTACTGTGGCATCGTTGGCATACTCGTTGCCATTCTCGTCAGCAAATACCACCTGTGCGCTGGCGGTGAGCGAGCAGATCACTGCTCCAATCATGAGTAAAAATTTCTTCATATTATCTTTTTTTTAATTGAACCCCCTCCCGTCCTCCCCGAGGGGAGGAGAAAGGTCAACAAATATTATGCGAATTTGAAGTATTTAAAGTATTTAAGTATTATTCACTAATCAAAGAAGCTTTCTTCGCCTGTGTCACACCGCTGTCGGTGTAGGTGAAGGCCACGATGTCGCAGTTCTCGGCGTTGTACTTAGCATCGAGGGTGTAGGTGTGGCTCACGGTGGTGGCACTCTCGCCCAGAGTGATGACCTCACCCCACTCGCCGTTGAGGGCCTCGCGGAGCACGTGGTTGTGTACATACTGGCGGTCAGCGCCTCCGCTGGGAAGCGACTGGATAGCCACGATGCCATTCTCGAGCAACCAGAGCTGGAGCTTCTGCTCCTCGCCCACCTTGCCGAGCACGTCGGTGGTGACGGTCATCTGGCGCGACAGCGAGTCATAGTCAGCCTTGAGGGTGATGCTCACATCGGTGGGGCGCTTCAGTTCCTCGCTCACGGCGCTGGCCCAGGTGTTGTAGTCGTCAATCTTCTGTCCGCGGTTCACCTTGGCCACGGGCTGACCCTGGGTGGCGGTGAAGAAGGCGTTCCAGTAGGTGGTACCGGCTGTGGTCACCAAGCCCTGAGCATTGGTCAGGCCAAAGGGACCGCAGTGGATGGCCACGGGGATGACATTCTCCTCACCGTATGTCTCCACGATTTCGTTGAGCACGGTGGTAGCATTTGGGCAGTTGACACACTTCTGACCGGTGTAGTCCTCCACGAGCACAGTGCGCTGTGCCACAGTGGGTTCCACGTAGATCAGGCGGTCTGCCTCGTCGATGTGGTCGCAGGCTGTCAGCAGGGCTCCTGCTGCAAGGGCTGCGATGATATATTTCTTTTGCATAGTCATTCTTTATATATAAGCCAGCCTGCATGGGGCAGGCACGGGGGCTGTTAGAAGTTGTAGTTGTACGAGAGTCTCACACCCTTGCTGGCGGGGATGTAGCGGCACACACCTCCGTTGCAGTTATAACCCGAACGTGTACGGCCGTAGCTCAACTGCAGGCGGTGGCTCTTGATATTGCCTGTCACACCGAAGTTGTAGTAGTGCTTCACGTCACCGTACACACCGGCTGAGGGTTCACACTTACCGATCTGGTCGCTGACGGTAAACATCAGGTAGGGGGCCACAGAGAGCTCGGCGAGCACAAAACCCCAGTCGCCGCTCTCGTGCTTGGTGTGCAGATACTGCACCTCGCCGCGGAGAGTCATCTTCTTGTTTATCTTCCACTTAGGCTCATACACGAAGATGTGGCTATTGATCATACCACCCTCCTTCTGGATGATTTCCCTGTTGTAGTTCTGGTACATATACATGAAGTGGTGCTCATACTTCTTGCTGAGCTTGTGCTCATAGATGAAGTCCACGTCCTGGTAGTACTTGCCGCCCTGCTCAAAGAAGTCGGACTCATAGCCGTCGGTACCCTTCACGTTGACGTCGGTCACATTCAGGCGCGAGTTGCTGAGGCCGTTTACGCGGCTGTAGTTAACCTTAAACTTGGGCATGTACTTACCCTTCACCTTGTAGGCAGCACTGGCCTGGTAGGCCCACTCGCCCTCAGTCTGTGTGGCATAGGGGTAGAGCGCAGGCAGCGCGTAAGTCTGGTCCACGGTGAAGGCGGGCAGGTGGTTGATGTAGCTACCCTTGCTCGAGGGATGCTCAGAGCGCTGGCTGCGGAATCCCATATTCTCCGAGCGCTTGGCCTGTGCCAGCAGCGAGAGTCCCTTGCCGGAGTATGAGAGCGAGAGCAGCTCGGCATGTCCGTTGCTATAGATATAGTTGTTGAGGGCATTGGGGTCCTGGCTCTTCCAGGCATACTCTCCCAATACGGCAAATCCCTTCTGCTGATAGCGCAGACGGGCATCAAAGGCATTGACGCAGGTGGGGAATACGAGGCGATGGGTGGGATCCTTCATGATGACATCCTGGTCCTCCTCCCACTTGTTGACCCACGAACCGCCTACCGACAGCACGGCTCCGTTCTCTTGCATCTTAGGGAAGTAGCTCTCGAGGCCAACCTCCACGTCAGCACCGCTCACCAGGGCCTTGTTGAGCTCCCAGTAGTTGCGCTGCAGGCCCGAGAGGGCCTTGAGGGTGACACCCTTCACGGGATTGGTCACGATGTGTGCACCGAGCAGCGAGTTGTCGATGCCGAGGGTGCGCTCCTCGTAGGTGCGGAGGATGAATCCCGAACCGAACTGCTCGTAGTAGTTACCGAGCGTGATGTCCGTCTTCTTGAGTTTCAGTTTGGCCCATATATTTGGCAGTCCCCATCCCTTGAAGTCATTGTGCTCGTCCATAAATCCGGGCATAGGCCACTGGGTAAGCTCAAAGCGTGCTCCTCCGTCGATGTAGCGGCTCTGCATGTTGACGTTGGCATAGGTATTGGTGAGGAAGTACTCGTTGTCGTAGGGCGACGTACCGATGCTCTTGTCCTGCTGTGGTGCTATCATCATGTCGCTCTGTATGCTTCCGCTGACACTCACTTTGTTGTCATACTGCGCCGAGGCAGCGAGCGAGCAGCACACGAGGGCCGACAAAATCAGTCTTTTGTTCATTGATTTATAATGCTTAAACGAGAACAGACTGGAATCCTTGCGTGCCTCCATGCCCATTCTCGTGTGTGTGTTTAGTTCCTGTTCTACAATGTGATATACGGGTGGCTACCGTTACTCCTTCACGAGTTCTCTTACCACCTCGATGAGTTCCTCCTCAGCACCGTCGGTGTAGCCGTTGTGCTTATACACAATCTTGCCCTCGCCGTCCACGATGAGGGTGTAGGGTATCATCTGAATACCAAGGGCGCGCTTGAGTTCGCCGTTGGGGTCGAGCAGCACGGTCTCCCAGGGCCACTCATTCTCGCTCACGAGGGGAGCCACCTTGTGCATGTTCTGAGCCTGGTCGATGCTGATGGCCACCAGCTTCACGCCGGTCTCCTCCTGCCACTCCTCATACACCTCAGCGATGGCCGAGAGCTCGCGGTTGCAGGGCTTACACCATGTAGCGAAGAAGTCGATAATCATGGGCTTGCCATTGTTGCTCAGGGTGTCAGTCTTCACGGTCTTGCCGTTGATGTCCTTGAGTACGACTGCGGGTATCTGTGCATCAGCATGCAGATAGCAGAATGCTGCCATCGCCATAGTAACAAACAGTTTCTTCATATTAAAAAATTAAAATTATCTTTCCTATACCTTATTTTATAGTGCAAAGGTACGGCAAAATATCCAATTCCTAACAAGAAATGCTGAAAAACACGTAAATAGAGGGGTAATTGGAACACTTTTTAACTTTACAGGAAGGTTTTGGGTCACTGGGGGGTGT
>CALZKW010000053.1 GCA_945788095.1 uncultured Prevotellaceae bacterium
CCCTTGGTGGTCGAGCCGCAGGTGAAGATAGAGAGGTAGGCCGAAGCAGCAAAGTCAGCCGAACCGCCGATACCGTTCATCATCTTCGTACCGCAGATCTTCGTAGAGTTGACGTGGCCATAGAGGTCCACCTCAATGGCGGTGTTGAGGGCACATACACCCAGACGGGCGATGACCTCGGGGCAGTTGCTTATCTCGCTGGGGCGCAGCACGAGCTTGTCCTTGAAGAAGTCGATGTTGTCGTAGATGTCCACAAGGCAGTCGTTGGTCACAGTCAGCGAGCAGGTCGAAGCGCTCAATACGCGGCCCTGCTTCATCAGCGCTACGGGAGCATCCTGGAGCACCTCGGTGTAGATGTTGAAGTTGGGCACCTCGGGGCACTGACCCAGTGCGCCCAATACGGCGTTGGCACCGCTTCCCACACCGCTCTGCAGATTGAGGAACGACTGGGGGATGAGGCCAGCCTTGAGGTTGTGGAGCAGGAAGTCGGCCACGTTCTGACCAATCTGGCTGGTGATGGGGTCGGGATCCTTGAATCCGCGAGCCTCGTCGGGTATGTTGCACTCCAGCACGCCCAATATGCGGTCTGCGTCTACCTCGAGGTAGGGCTTACCGATGCGGTCGCTTGCCTTGCAGATATTGATGGGGGTGCGGAAGGGGTGGTCCTCTATCTCGTATACGTCATGGATTCCGATGCTCTTGGGGCTGTGGAAGGCATTCAGCTCCACGAAGATGCCCTTCTTGGCCAGACGGGACACAGTGGGGCTGATACCGCCGGCTGCGGTGAGGTAGATGCGTGCTTTCTGGCCCACCTTCTCGATGGCGCAGGCCTCGATGATGGCCCATGTCACCTCGCCCAGGTAGCCCTGGCGTATCTGGGTGGCCATGTTGGAGAGGTTGAGGTCCGAGTAGCGCATCTCGTTGTTGTTGGCGTGCTTGCGGAAGTCGGCATTGGTGGTGTAGGGTGCACGGTAGTCGATGGCCTGTGCGTTGGAGAGCGCACCGTCGCAGCTCTGACCGGTGCTGGCACCAGTGAATACGCTGACCTTGAAGGGGCGTCCGGCTGCATGCTCAGCCTCAGCGCGCTCGGCGATGGCTGCGGGGATGCATTTGGGGGTGCCGGCAGGTGTGAAACCGCTCAGACCGATGGTGTCGCCATTCTGAATCAATGCAGCAGCCTCTGCTGCAGTAATCTTGTTGAATTCCATGTCTTATATGTCTATTTAAAGTTAATTACCTTTGCTCGGGGCCTGCCCGAAGGCTTGCCGCGTGCAAAGGTAATTAAAAATTGTGGGATAGCTTCTCTTTTGTACTACTATTTATTGAGCTTGTCAGCTTTCGCGACAGAGCTTGTAGTCGTAGCAGTACTACTTGCGTGCATTCTGCAGTATCTCAATGGCTTGGTCGATCTGCTCGTTGGTGTACTCGGTGTTGCGCAGCATGTTGTGGAGCATCAGTACGCTGTCGCCATCATACATGGTTTCGAGCACGAAGGCCTTGATGCGGAGGCGATACTGGTCGCGTGTCACCTTGGGACGATAGTAGAGCATGTTGCCAATCTTTGTGATCTCGACGTAACCCTTGGTGCTGAGAATTTTGAGAAAGGTTGCAAGTGTAGTGTAAGCTGGCTTGGGCTCTTCAAAGTTTTGCAGTAGCTCTTTGGTGAAGGCTCCACCATCAGGCATGGCCCACAGAGTGAGCATTACCTGGAGCTCAGATTTTGTTAGAAGTTTGTAGTCAGTCATAATTTTATTATGGGATGTGTCTTTGCGGCTGCAAAAGTACTAATAAATTATCTATAAGCTACGGGAAATTCGGTATTTCCCCCCATTCTGCTATTAAATAAACTTAAATGGGCAACAAAACGCAGAGTAGCCACGTTTGTCACGTTCAGCTACTCTGCGTCTATGGTATGTTTAGCGTTTCTTCTGTTGTCCCAGTTCTTCTTCGCGCTGGCGGTTGCGCTCCTTCAGGTCACGCTGCTTCTCTGCCTTGGCCTTCACCAGTGCGCGTGGCTTCTGCTCCGTCAGCGGCAGTGCGCGCAGGCTCCATGGGGTCTTCTGCTCCACCTCCCACATGGCCTTCACGGGGATGGCCTCGGGCTGGTAGAACACCTCCTCGGGCTGCAGCCCCAGGTCGTAGTTGCCGGTGTCCCACTTGCCATTGCCGTTGCGGTCTATGTAGGCACGCACATAATACTCGGCGGGCTGCAGGTAGTAGAAGTCGGCACGCCCCTTGTTGGCCTTGGCCGTAGAGACCACCTTGCCGCTCTTGTTGAGCAGCTGCACCACGATGTTGGAGTCGCGGTCTGCTATATTAATATATATGGAACCGAATTCCTCGTCCTTCTTGACACGCAGGTCGAGTTTGATGGGCTTGCTCGGATGGTCGAGTATGCTCACAAAGGCCATGCTGTCGGCCTGGAAGCGGTACTGGGCTCCCGACTCCCACTCGGCGTAGAGGCGGTAATCGCGCAGACTGCCCTCGACGGGCTTTATGAGGTAGGGCTGGGCCACATATTGCGAGTCTACCTTCATCTCGAAGCGGAGCATCGTCGTGTCGATTCGCTCTATGGGTTCGTTGAATGCGAGGGTAATGTTCTGGTTGGGCGCGATGGTGGTGCCGGGACGTGTCTGCACCTCGAGCCATGTGCGCAGATAGGGGTTCTCCTCGTAGGGCAGGGGCTCCTTGGCGCGCTTGGCTCTGCGCTCAAAGTCCTTCTGCCACTCGTCGATGAGTTTCTGCTGCTCCTTCTTCTGCTTGGTCCGCGAGAGTTTGGGGGCTATGTCGAGTGTGTCGGTGCGCAGACGGAGCTGCCCCAGTGTGTCAGTCTCGTGGTAGGTGTAGTAGAAGGAGAGCGTGTCCTGATAGGCCGCCAGTGTGTCGGTCAGCCAGTAGGTGATGGTGTCGCCCTTGAGCGAGGGCTCGGTCACGATGCCCGAGGCGTCGAAGTTGATGCCGCGTATCACGGGCAGTGTGTCGTGGGGCTGACTGAAATAGAAGGTCATGCGCTCGGGCACGGGGCGCTCATTCTTGATGAGATGCTGTTCGCCACCCTCCTCCACGAAGGCGCGAAGCACCAGATTGTCGGGGTAGTAGTAGATGCAGGGATACATCAATATCTTGGAGTAGTGGGTGGAGTCTACCCAGATGGTGTCTTGGCGGAAGCCTGGGCGCTGCGTGGTCTCGAAGACGTTGTCGTGGTCGAAGGCTATCTGCTCGCTCTTCTGGTTGAAGTAGTAGTTCTGGTCGGCATCCTTGAGAGCAAAGGCGCGGTAACTGCCAGGGGCAATACCCTTGACCGAGAATCGGCCCAGACTGTTGGTGCGTCCCACGCGCTCCATGGCCTTGGTGCGGAAGAGCGTGTCGCTGTAGGCTGAGTCGGCGCTGTAGAGGCCCACGAGGATGCCTGGCACGGGCTCGAGGTCCTCAGCGTTGAGTATGGTGCCGCTCACCTCCATGGTGTCGATGCGGTCTCCGGTGCTGAAGGAGTAGGTGTAGAATCCCATGGGGTTGCCCTCGTTGTTGTCCACGATGGCATCGCCAAAGTCGATGGTGTAGGTGGTGTTGGGCATGAGGTCGTCGTAGAGGTCCACTCTCACCTGCTTGCCCACGGTGCGTATGTTGGGCGCCTCAATCTGTGGGGGCGTCACCACCACCTTCTCGCTGGCCTTCTCGAGCTTGACGTATTCATCAAACTGGATGGTAATCTTCTTGCTCGTGCAGTTGACCGACTTGTTGAGCGGGGTGCTCGACAGCACGCGTGGCGGTGTGTCGTCGTAGGGGCCGCCGTCGGGCGTGCCGATATTGGCACACGACACCACCAGCAGGGCGGTGCTCACGAGGAAGAGTGCGAGTATAAGCTTATTTCTCATTGTTCAGTGTGATTATTTCATCGATGATTTGGCGCTGGTTGCTCAGGCGGGGCACCTTATGCTGCCCTCCGAGCTTGCCTTTGAGTTTGAGCCACTCATTGAAGACTCCCTTGCGGCCCTCCACCACCTCGAGTCTCTGCAGGGTGATGTCCTTGTAGCGCTTGGCCTCATAGTCGGAGTTGATGTGCTGCAGGGTGGTGTCAAGGATGCGGGCAAACTCTTCCATATCGGCTGGCCGCTGTGCAAACTCGATGACCCACTGATGGCGGCATTTGCCCTCGCTGTCCATGAAGACGGGAGCTGCCGTATAGTCGGTCACGCTGGCTCCTGTCTGGCGGCAGGCCTCGGCAAGTCCCTTCTCGGCATTGTCCACGATGAGCTCTTCGCCAAAGGCATTGATGAAGAACTTGGTGCGCCCCGTGATGACAAACTTATAGGGACTCACAGAGGTGAAGCGCACCGTGTCGCCGATGATGTAGCGCCACAGACCGCTGCTCGTGGTGATGACCATGGCATAGTTCTTGCCTGTTTCCACCTCCCACAGGGGTAGGCATGTCGGGTGCTCGTTCTCGAATTCGTCCATGGGTATGAACTCATAGAATACGCCGTAGTCGAGCATCAGACTCATGCTCGTGTCCGCGGGGTCGTCTTGCAGACCGAAGAATCCCTCGCTGGCGTTGTAGGTCTCCATGTAGTGCATACGGTCAGTGGGGATGAGGGCCTTGTACTGCTCTCGGTAGGGGGTGAAGGCCACGCCGCCATGGAAGAATACCTCCAGGTCGGGCCACACCTCGGACAGGTACTGCTTGCCGCTGAGTTCCATCACGCGCTTTAGCACGCTCATCATCCACGAGGGCACGCCGCTCAGGTTGGTCACCCTCTCTCTGAGAGCCATCTGGGCTATGCGCTCACGCTTCTGCTCGAAGTCGCTGAGCAGGGCCGTACGCTTGTCGGGGATGCGCACCAGATTGACCAGCGGGTTGATGTTCTCTATCAGTATGGCGCTGAGGTCGCCCACGAGCGAACGCTTCTGATTGTAGTTGGGGGCATGGCTGCCGCCCAGTATCAGGGCCTTGCCATCGAAGATGCGGCTCTTGGGATTGTTGCGCAGATACCACACCACGGCATCGGTACCTCCGCGGTAGTGTGTGTCGTGGAGGCCCTGAGGGCTCACGGGTATGAACTTGCTCTTGTCGTTGGTTGTGCCGCTCGATTTGGCATACCACTTCACGCGGCCCGGCCATAGCACATCGCTCTCGCCATGGCGCATGCGGTCTATGCTCTCCTTGAGTTCCTCGTAGGTGTTGACGGGGGTCTTGGCGGCAAACTGCTCGTAGCTCTCCACCGTGTCGTAGCCGTGCTGGGCTCCCCATTGTGTCTTGCGTCCCTGCTTGATAAGGCTACGGAGCACACCCCGCTGCAGCGCTTCTGCCTCGAGGGCATAGCGGTCGAGCGAGTGGAGGCGTTTGCTGAACAAAGGTCGTATGATAGGGGTCAGTGCCATATTGTCTGCGTAATATAATATACGGTGTGCAAAGTTACACCAAACTTTTCGTAAAACGGACAGCGAGAAGCATAAATACGCTTCGCACTGTCCGTTTTAAGGTTTATTATAGAGTAGCCTCTGGCGCGATTATTTGCCCTGCTCTTCCTTCCAGGCCAGTTCTTCGGCCTCGGCGATGATTTCGTCGGGTGTCTTCTCGCGCATGCTTACGTCGGAGAAGTCGATGTCGATGTCGGCCTTCTTGGGGGCTTCCGCCTTCTTGCCTACCACGACGACGCGCTTCTCGTCGCGGTAAACCTCCACGGGGGCATCTCCCTGCGCTCTCTTGGCAGCTCGCCTTTTGGCTTGCTCTCTATTGGCATTCTTGTCTTCTTTCTTGGGCTCTGCCTCCTTCTTGCGTTGCTCCTTCTTAGGCTCTGCCTTGGGGGCAGCCTCCTTCTTGGGCTGCTCCTTCTTGGCCTCTGCCTTGGGGGCAACCTCTTTCTTGGCCTCTGCATCCTTTTTAGGCTGCTCCTTCTTAGGCTCTGCCTTGGGGGCTGCCTCTTGCTTGGGCTGCTCCTTCTTAGGCTCTGCCTTGGGGACATCTGCTTGTGGGGTGGGGTTGCCCTTCGGGGGTGTCTCGGGTGCGTCGCCCAGTCGTTTGTCGCGTGCTGTCAGAATCTGGTTCTCGGGACCTTTCTTGTCGCGCAGTCGTGACCATGCCTCCTTGGCGGCCAACTGCTGACTTTCCTTCTTGCTGTAACCCTTGGCACGTCCACACTCGATGCCCTCGAGCTCCACATTGCTCACAAAGTAGGGGGTGCTGGCATCCTCGTTGCCTTCCTCCACGATGTTGAAGGCTATTTCCACGCGTTTCTTCTGCGACCATTCCAGGAGTTTGCTCTTGAAGTTGATCTCCTTGTAGGCCACCTTGTCGATGTTGAGCAGCGTCTTGAGGATACGCTTCTCCATGAATCGCATGCAGGCATCATAGCCTCTGTCCAGATAGATGGCGCCCACGAGGGCCTCAAAGGCATTGCCTGCCATGTAGCTGTTGTGCGAGCGCGAGTGGTTGTTGCTCGTGATGAGGCGATCCAGGCCGATGTCCTTGGCCAGTTTGTTGAGCGTGGCTCGCTGCACTATCTTGCTGCGTGCATTGGTGAGAAATCCCTCGCGCTTGCCCTCAAAGTGGCGATACACGATGTCGCCCACCACGGCGTCGAGCACGGCATCGCCCAGGAATTCCAGGCGCTCATTGTTCTGCCATTTGCCCTTGTCTTCCTTTACCGACGACGACTTGTGGAGCAGGGCCTGGCGATAGAGCTTGGTGTTGCCGGGGTAGAATCCGAGTATGGGGTATAACAAACGACAAAGCTCCTTGTCCTTGCGGAAAGGGAGCTTTATCATTAATAAGATGTCTTTGGGAAACACAGTTTTATTCAGCGTACTTCTTAAAGATTACACATGCATTGTGACCTCCGAAGCCGAAGGTGTTGCTCAGAGCGGTGCGTACGGTGCGCTCCTGGGCCTTGTTGAAGGTGAAGTTCAACTTGTAGTCAATCTCGGGATCCTCGTCGCCCTCCTCGTGGTTGATGGTGGGGGGTACGATATCGTTCTTGACTGCCAATACGCTGAACATTGCCTCTACGCTACCAGCAGCACCGAGTAGGTGGCCTGTCATACTCTTGGTAGAGCTGATGTTGAGCTCGTAGGCGTGGTCGCCGAAAACGTCCTGGATAGCCTTCACCTCGCTGATGTCGCCCACATGGGTAGAGGTGCCGTGCACGTTGATGTAGTCGATATCCTCGGGCTTGAGCTCTGCATCCTCCAGTGCGTTGGTCATCACGAGCTTAGCGCCCAGACCCTCGGGATGGCTGGCGGTGATGTGGTGAGCGTCAGCGCTCATGCCGGCACCTACCATCTCAGCGTAGATCTTAGCGCCGCGTGCCTTGGCGTGCTCGAGCTCCTCGAGGATGAGGATACCCGAACCCTCGCCCATGATGAAACCGTCGCGGCTTGCGCTGAAGGGGCGGCTTGCCTTCTCGGGCTCGTCGTTGCGAGTTGAGAGGGCCTTCATGGCGTTGAAGCCACCCACGCCTGAGGGCTGGATAGCAGCCTCCGAACCACCGCTTACAATGACGTTGGCCTTGCCCAGACGGATGAGGTTGAAGGCGTCAGCCAGTGCGTTGGTACTTGAGGCACAAGCAGAGGCTGTGATGAAGTTGGGGCCGTGGAAGCCATACTGGATTGAGATGTGGCCGGCAGCGATGTCGGCAATCATCTTGGGCACGAACATTGGACTGAAGCGGGGACCCATCTTCTCGCCGTTGATAGCCCAGTTGCTCACCTCCTGCTCGAAGGTCTGCATACCGCCGATACCAACACCAAGCACCACGCCGATGCGGGTCTTGTCTACGGTCTCGAGGTCCATGGCGCTATCCTCGATAGCCTCCTTGGCAGCAGCCATAGCGAACTGGCAGTAGAGGTCCATCTTGCGAGCGTCCTTCTTGTCGATATAGTTGCCTGCATCAAAGTTCTTCACCTCGCATGCAAACTGTGTCTTAAACTGACTTGCGTCAAAGTGAGTAATAGGTCCGGCACCGCTCTTACCTGCTACGAGGTTCTCCCATGTCTCCTTGGCTGAATTGCCCAGGGGGGTGATGGCACCCATACCTGTTACTACTACTCTTTTCAACTCCATAGTATCTTAATTCTTATTTTCTTAGTATCTATATAATATTATGGCATTAACGGGCGATACCACATCCCCGTAGAGGTGTATAGTATCGTCCGTTAACTGTGGTCTAAGTCATCCCAACATGTGTTGGATGCTTATTTATGCCTGATGCTCCTCGATGTAAGCGATAGCGTCACCTACGGTAGCAATCTTCTCAGCCTGATCATCGGGAATGCTGATGCCGAACTTGTTCTCGAAGTCCATGATCAACTCTACAGTGTCGAGTGAATCAGCACCGAGGTCGTTGGTGAAGCTTGCCTCTGCTACTACGTCAGCAGCGTCAACACCGAGCTTGTCTACGATAATCTCTCTTACTTTCTCTTCAATTGTTGCCATTTTCTTATACGTATTAAAATGTTGTTGATATTTCGTTGTTTTCTCGTTTCCGGGTGCAAAGTAACGGCTTTTTATCCACTTACGCAAACTTTGCGTATAGTTTTTATCACCTTTCTGCACATTTTGGGGTAGATTTGTGCATTTTGTGCTTCTACCTTATATATTATAGTGCTGGCTCACGCTGCGGGTGAGTTCTACAAACTGCTCCACGCTGAGTTGCTCGGGGCGCAGGTTGAACACCTCCTGGGTTAGAAAGTCCGTGTGGTCCACCTCGCTCAGGCCCTGTTGCAAGCGTACGTTGTCGATGTCCTTGAGCAGCGGGCGTATGTTGTTGCGCAGCGTCTTGCGGCGCTGGTTGAAGGTGGTCTTCACCACGCGCTTGAAGAGCACCTCGTCGCAGCCCAGGTCCTCGACGTCGTTGCGCGTCATGCGGATCACGGCCGACTTCACCTTTGGGGGCGGGTTGAACACGTGCTCGTGCACCGTGAAGAGGTACTCCACGTCATACCATGCCTGGAGCAGTACCGACAGGATGCCGTAGGTCTTCGAGCCGGGACTGGCTGTGATGCGCTCGGCCACCTCCTTTTGTATCATGCCCGTGCAGCAGGGGATGAGGTCCTTGTTGTCGAGCATCTTGAAGAATATCTGGCTGGATATGTTGTAGGGATAGTTGCCGGTGAGCACAAACTGCCCTCCGTCGAAGGTGCGGTCGAGGTGCATCTTCAGGAAGTCGTCCTCGATGATGTTGTCCTCCAGAGCGGGGAAGTGCTCGCGCAGGTAAGCCACACTCTCGAAGTCGATCTCCACCACCTTCACCAGGCGTGGCTTCCTGACCAGAAACTGCGTCATCACGCCCATACCGGGGCCCACCTCAAGCACGGGCAGGTCGGGGCATGCGTCTACGGTATCCGCTATGTCCTGTGCGATACCCAAATCGGTCAAAAAGTGCTGACCGAGAAACTTTTTTGGTCTTACTTGTCTCATGCTTGCAGTTTTTATCGTACTTTTGCACCGCAAAGATACAAAAAAGGTCAGAGCCTGAGGCTTCAAGCTCTTGGATTTTTTTGACAAAGGCTTAATCTGTTTTGAAAAAACTACTCAACAACATACTTAAGATAGGACTACCGCTGGTCCTTGCCGGTTCGATACTCTGGTGGATGTACCGCGGCTTCGACTGGGAGGCAGTCCGCAGAGCATTATCGGGCGAGATGAGCTGGACGTGGATGATTCTCTCCCTTCCCTTTGGCATTAGTGCCCAAGTCTTTCGTGCCTTGCGTTGGCGCCAGGCTCTTGAGCCCCTGGGCGACCGTCCGCGTCTCCACACCTGTATCAATGCCATCTTCCTCTCTTATGCCAGTTCGCTCGTGGTGCCCCGCGTGGGTGAGTTCCTACGCTGCGGTGTCCTCAAGCGCTACGATGGTGTCAACTTCAGCCGCAGTGTGGGCACGGTGGTCAGCGAGCGTGTCGTCGACATGCTCATGGTGCTCCTCCTGGCCCTCATCACGGTGTTGCTCCAGATACCTGTCTTTCGTCATTTCTTTTCCACCACCGGTGTCACCCTCGACTCTCTTCTCTCGCGCTTCAGCCCCGCTGGCTATGCCGTCACGGTTGTCAGCGGCGTGCTCATCATAGCCACGGTGCTCGTGTTGGTCTACCGTCTCAATATGCTGGGCCGCACCAAGGCCATCCTCCGCGATCTCCGCGATGGTCTCTTGAGCATCCGTCTCGTTCGCCACAAGTGGCTCTTCTGGGGCAATAGCATTGGCATTTGGGCCAGCTACTACCTCCATTTCTATCTCACCTTCATGTGTTTTGGCTATACGGAGCACCTCGGTGCCGCCTGTGCTCTGGTGGCCTTCGTCGTGGGCTGCTTTGCCGTCCTGGTGCCCACCCCCAATGGTGCCGGCCCCTGGCACTTTGCCGTCAAGACCATCCTCATGCTCTACGGCGTCAGCGGCACGGACGGTGCCATCTATGCACTCATCGTCCACACCCTCCAGACCCTCCTCGTCCTGGCCCTCGGTCTCTATTCACTCGTGGCCCTGGCCCTCACCCGCAAGGTCTGATTGTCCCCTCGTTCCTTCTTTCTTTATCAGTATTTGTTACCGAATACACTCTCACAACCTTCCTGCAGAGATCCTTTGTAATGACTTCGGATTAACTTCGGATTGACTCCCAGTTGCTCGCACCCCTTATTTCCCCTTATTTTGTACGAGTCCTTTATCTGCAAATGTTCGCCAGTTGCCCAACATTTGCTCGCCAACTGAGCGCCTCCTGCTCTTCAGTTAGGCATGTCCTCCCTTCCCAGTCATCCCCCTCCCGCTCCCATATCTATGCCGTATGCCCTCATGGCCTGTATAGCCTATCCCGACAGACCATATATGCTGCGCTCACAGCCTGTATAGTCTATCCCGACAGACCATATATGCAGCCCTCACAGCCTATATGGTCTATGTAGGACTTTCCGCTATCAATCCTCCCCTCCAAGAGGCCTACCCATTTTGTCAACATCTTTTGTGGCTCTCCCCGTCCCTTAAGCAAGCGAGGCGGCTCTCGCTGTGAGAACCGCCTCGCATGTGGGGTAGGGGGAGGATTTAGAGATTGTCCTTCTCGATATCCTTGAAGTACTTGTAGGTGCCGTGCTTGAGCTCGTCGGTAGCTGCCTCGTCGCACACGATGATAGCGTGGGGGTGCATCTGCAGAGCGCTGATGGTCCACTCCTGGCTTACGGCGGTCTCTACGGCGTGCTTCAGGGCACGAGCCTTGTTGTGGCCGTTGCACACGATGAGCACCTCCTTGGCATCCATCACAGTGCCAACACCTACGGTCAGTGCTGTCTTGGGCACCTTGTTGACGTCGTTGTCAAAGAAGCGGCTGTTGGCGATGATAGTGTCGGTGGTGAGGCTCTTCACGCGGGTGCGGCTGGTGAGCGAACTGAAGGGCTCGTTGAAGGCGATGTGACCGTCGGGGCCGATACCACCCATGAAGAGGTCGATGCCACCTGCCTCTGCGATGGCCTGCTCGTAGGCTGCACACTCTGCCTCGAGGTCAGCGGCATTACCATTGAGGATATGCACGTTCTCCTTCTTGATGTTGATATGGCTGAAGAAGTTGGTCCACATGAAGCTGTGGTAGCTCTCGGGATGCTCCTCGGGCAGACCTACATACTCATCCATGTTGAAGGTGATGACATTCTCAAAGCTTACCTTACCCTCCTTGTAGAGCTCGATAAGGTTCTTGTAGAGGCCCAGAGGTGAAGAACCTGTGGGGCAACCCAGCTTGAAGGGCTTCTCTGCTGTAGGATTTGCAGCATTGATCTTTGCTGCTACATACTCTGCTGCCCAACGTGACAGCTGAGCATAATCTGGTTCGATAATTACTCTCATAGTAACTGGTTTATTAAGGGGTTAATAATATGGTTGTTCAATCCTTCTTCTTGGGGCTGGCGCCAGTGATGGCGTCGGCCTCGCTGCCCGACCATGCCTGCATGGCGCTCTCGCGCTTCTTGTAGGTGGCAGCCTTGTTGCCGTCGCCATAGATGCATGCCTTGAGCGTCTGCTCCGTGATGCGCACCTTGTCCTTGGTCAGTTCGGGCACATTGTAGCTCTTCAGCAGCAGCACGTTGTGCTCGGGATCCTCCTGGGGCAGACAGAAGGCCTTGTGGGCCTTGCCGCTCTTGTCAAAGTAGGCGATGAAGGGGCGGGTGTAGTTGCCGTCCATGCGTCGGCTGCTGAAGACAATCCATCTGCCGTTGCTCGACCATGTGTGGTAGGAGTCCACGTCGCTGCTGTTGGCAGCCTCCAGGGGATAGCTGTCGCTGGTCTCAAGGTCGGTCACCCAGAGGTCGCTGCTCTTGTGCCAGATGTGAAACTGTCCGTAGTCACCCAAGGCGTAGAGCAGGTAGCGTCCGTCGGGACTCATGCGGGGGAAGGATGCGCTCTTGTGCCATGAGGCCATGTTGCAGAGCATCTTGGGCTCGCCGAAGGCGTCCTTCTTCTGGTCGTAGTCTATATACATTATATTATATAGCAGGCTGTCATACTTCGACACGAGATACTGCTCCTGCATAGAGTCGGGCACGGCGGGGTTGATGGGCGGAGTGGCCGCACAGTAGTAGAGGCGATTGCCGTCTGCCGACCAGCAGGGGAAGGTTTCCAAGTGGCTCTTGCTGCGCAGGATGTGGCTCACCTCATTCTTGTCCACGTCGTAGAGGATCAGGTCGCTGGCCTGGTCGAGCACCTCTATCTTCTCCTCATGATACATGTGGAAGGTCTGTCCCGTCATGTTGGTCGAGAAGGCCACCAGATTCTTTTTGGGGTGCCAACTGGGATAGACTCCTGCCGTCAGTATCGTGGAGTCCTTGAGCTGTACGCGCTCACACTTCTCGCCGTCTATCATAATCGTACCGCCGTGGTTGGCACGCACATGGAAGAGCATCTTCTCCGTAGAGTAGTTCTGATAGTTGTGGCAGTTCACGCAGTGGTTGTCCGAGTCGCTGTACACACGGTTGTTCTCGTAGATAGTGGTCTCTTCAAAGTTGGTCAGGTTTCTCTGGTAGAGACCGACCTGGCGGTAGAGCTCATAGCCGGGCTCGATGAGTCGGTAGCTCAGGTAGGCATCGATGTCCTCGTCTGCCACCGTCAGTTTGTGACTCTTGTATCGGGTCCATGCTCCGTTGTGGGCGGCATAGACCGTCACGGTGATGTCGCCTCCGCGGTTGTCTGTCAGCAGCTTGCGCCACTCTGTGCTGTCGAGTATCACCTTGCCGTCATCCTCGGCGCCGCTCACCAAAGCCTCGCCCTTGCTGCCCCTCATCTCCACGGCAAATTCATTCGCCGTGCTGTCCATCACGATGAAGTTCAGCGGAGCAATGTTGGCGGGTATCGTCACGTCGCGGTAGTCGGGATAGAGGGGCGCCTGCTGTGCAGTCTCCACACACTGGGTGGGTATACTATACTGCTTCTGGCCGCAACTGGCCATCAGCGCTATCACACCTATAAGCAGAATATATTTCAGTTTCATTTCTACATATTTTTATTATATCTCCCTCCCCTTTGGGGGAGGGTAGGGGTGGGGCCGTAGTGTTGGGGTGGGGCTTTAGTTCACGCCCTGATTGCTGGTCTCCTTCTTCTCATCCTTCTTCTTGGTAGCTTTCAGGTTACCGAAGAAGTAGTAGTAGCCATACTGCCCCTTCCATTGTGGGAACAACTCTCGGGCATAGGTAGGACGGTCGCTGAGATATTGGCGGGTGGCGTTCACGAAGTTGGCGAAACGGTCGCGGTAGAACTCCAGGCCCTGGAAGGTGTTCAGTATCTCGGGGTGCTTACCGCTCATCACGGCCAGTGCTTCAGCACAGTTGGTGGGCAGGGGGTGTTCGGCATTCACCAGTGGCTGGCAGCGCATCAGGAAGTTGTCCATCGTCTTCGTATAGATATTCACAGCCAGACTGTAGTACAGGGCCGTTTCGCTTCGGCCTTCCACCAGTCCTGCATTGTATCCAAGGAAGACGGGCTGTATGAAGTTGTTCTCCATAGCATCGTGTATGGGCTCCGTGGTGCGTATCCACGCCATCTCGGGATCCTTGTTGACCATCTCGGGCTGGTAGAGCATGGGCGAGTACTTCTCTATGAAGTCGCTCTCAAAGGGCACCTTACCCAGGATGGTGAGGTACTTTTTGGCCACTTCCCACTCGCCGCGCATCAAGGCGCACTTGGTCAGTAGTTTCAGAGTGCGCACCGACGGACCGTTCATCGTCATCTGCTCCATGCCGTGGTGGATGGCTGTCTCCACCAGGCCGGCGTGATAGTCGCAGTCCTGCTGGTAGTAGTTCAGACCATTATTGTCCGTGCCGGCAAATCCGTGCAGGTAGGGCTCGTCGTAGTCCATGCGTATATCAAAGAGTTTGTTGAGGATATCTCCGGTGTGTATCAGTCCGATAGCATAGTAGGCCGCAATGGGGCGGTAACTCAGCTCGGCATCCTTACGGGCTCTCTCTTGCATACCCATCCAGTCCTGCTGCTCCATCATACTCTGCATCTCGCAGGTCACCCGCACTTCGGGGCGAAGCAGATGGCTCACGGCAAAGGGCGCCGCAGCAAGCACAACCATCACCATGGCGTGCACCATGCTCGTTGCTCTCGTCTCGTCCTTGTAGGGTTTCACGGGGCATGCCATCCTCTTGCGGCTTGCCACGCGCACCACCAGTGCTGCTACGAGCACTACCATAAAACATGCAAAGGGGATGCCTATGATACGGCCGGTATCAGTTTCAAAATACGCATCAAAACCCAGATAGCTTATCACAGTCATATAGATTGTGGCTGGCAGATACTGCAGAGCTCTCACCTTGGCAGGCAGACGCAGAGCATATCCCAAGAGCCATGATCCCAAACCGAGCATCACGGCCATCACCATACCGCCAAGCCAGGGCCACTTGAAGGCCATGAGCAACATACGGCCCACCACCCACAACTGGCTTCCGCCTACACCCTCCTCAAAGCGCATCAGTGTCTCGTCGGGTGCCCAAAACGAATATTCACGGGCCACATGCAGCACGTCACCATACCACCACGATGCCCACACCCACACCACCAGTGTGAATATCAGGGCAAAGGGGAGAGGTAATGCCTTCTTTGGCTTCACCTCCTGTCTTGTGCTTACATTCTTGTTTACATACATTCCCGCAGCATTCAACTTTGTGTCCGCTGTCCCCTGCTGCTTCGCTGCTGTCTTCCGGTTATTCTGCTTAGCCATACGTTAGTCTTCCTTTCATCTTGCCCCACAATACCTTAGCGGGCATTTATCTTTGCAAAAGTAATACATCTTATACTAATAAACAAATCTTTTTATCCCTTACGCCGAAAAAACACCCGCCGTTCACACCATCCCTCTCCATAATCCAGCGCGCCCCCAAAAGAGAATCAACCATCCTTTCTCCATGTTTCTTCCTGTTTACCCCCGCTCATCCATCGGTAGCTCCCCGCTTTACCTTCGGTCTTCCTTCGGTAGCTCCTCGCTATCCCTTCCTGTATCCTCCGCCCATCCATCGGTAGGAGCCACTATGCGAGGCGATTCATCGCC
>CALZKW010000054.1 GCA_945788095.1 uncultured Prevotellaceae bacterium
TTGACCTATCTTACAGCAAATCTTAATTTGGGTGACGCATTGACGAAGTCAGGAAGATATACTTACTTTGCCCGACAAGTATATCTTCTATTGCAGATGAAGTATATCTTCTATTACCGATGAAGTATATCTTCTTTTATTGCTATATCAACAGACTGTATAGGATATTCCAACAGACTGTATAGGCTACCGAACCAGGATGTATATGTGACTAAAACGAGACCTGGGTGCTACACAAAGAAAGACTGAGTGAAAATGCTGCGAGACGATGAATCGCCTCGCACAATAGGGTCTGAGGGGGCTCAGAGATCACGCTGAGCCACAAAGTTGAGGTATTCGATGAGAGAGTCCTTGACTGGAGTTTCGGGGAGAAAATCGAGCTCTGAGAGGGCCTGCTGAGAGAGGCGCTCCATGGCCTGGTAGGCATAGTCTACCCCACCCTGCTGGATGGCAAACTGGGTGAGGAAGGCAACAGTCTGATCGGTGGCCTCACCTGCGCGCACCTTGAGGGCGAGGGCCCTTTCGGCATCGTTGCCTGGCTTCATCACGGCAGCTATGATGGGCAGAGTGAGCTTGCCCTCCTTCATGTCGATGCCTGAGGGTTTGCCGAGGTCAGCAGTGGAATTGTAGTCGAAGATATCATCGCGAATCTGGAAACACAGACCGAGGATACGACCAAAGTTGTGGAGCTTGTCGATGTGCTCAGAGGGAGCTCCGGCGAGGAGCGAACCAACGTAAGCAACGGTGGAGAAGAGGGAGGCCGTCTTGCGCTCTATGACCTTGTAATAAGACTCCTCCTCCACCTCAGTAAGACTGGTGTTATAGATTTGGAGGAGCTCGCCATCAGCCAGCAGATTGCCCAATCGGGCCACGGCATGAACCACCCTGACATCGCCCGTGAGCGCGGCATGCTCGAGAGCACGAGAGAGCAGATAGTCGCCCACGAGTACGGCCTGAGTATTGTTCATCAGGGCATTGACGGACTGCTGTCCGCGTCGCTGGTCGCTTTGGTCGAGCACGTCGTCGTGCACGAGACTTGCGGTGTGGAGGAGTTCGAGACTCACCATGGCATGAAGCACCTTGTCGTCGGCCTGGCCAAAGGCACGGGCTGCGAGTATGCCGAGTATGGGTCGCATCATCTTGCCGGTACGCTTGGCAAGATGTCTGAGGGCATAATCGAGCAAGGGATTGTCGTGGCTGAGCGACTGCAGAAAAAGGTCTCTGTAGCGTGCCAAATCATCCTCTATGGGTTTGCGAATACAACTTAATGCTTCATTCATAATATGGTAAATATTTCGCTTGTCGTGCAAAAGTACGAAGATTTGGCGTATCATATCGTATTTTTTGTCTAATTTTGACGATAAAATTATATCGCAAGACGCATTTTATGATGACAAAACTGTTTCTTCTCGACGCCTACGCGCTCATCTACCGAGGCTACTATGCCTTCATCAAGAATCCGCGCATCAACTCCAAGGGCGTCAACACATCGGCCATACTGGGCTTTGTGAACACCCTCGAGGAGGTGCTGCAAAAGGAGCACCCCACGCACATCGGCGTGGCCTTCGACCCCAGCGGACCCACCTTCCGCCACGAGGCCTACCCGGCCTACAAGGCGCAGCGCGAGGAGACACCCGAGGCCATACGCATAGCCGTGCCGTATATTAAGGATTTACTCCGCGCCTACCGCATACCCGTGCTCGAGGTGGCTGGCTATGAGGCCGATGATGTGATAGGCACACTGGCCCACCAGGCCGACCAGCAGGGCATAGAGACCTACATGATGACCCCCGACAAGGACTACGGCCAGCTCGTGACAGACCACGTGCGTATGTACCGCCCCGGCATCGGTGCCAAGGAGGCCGAGGTGCTGGGCCCCGAGGAGGTATGCGCCAAGCATGGCATACAGTCGCCCCTGCAGGTCATCGACATGCTCGGGCTGATGGGCGATGCCGCCGACAACATACCCGGATGCCCCGGTGTGGGCGAGAAGACTGCGGCCAAGCTCATACAGCAGTTTGGCAGCATCGAGGCCCTGCTGGAGCGCACCTGCGAACTGAAGGGTGCACAGAAGCTCAAGGTGGAGGCCAACGTGGAGCAGATCAAGGAGAGCAAGTGGCTGGCCACGATCAAGACCGATGTGCCCATCACCCTCGACATGGAGTCCCTCACGGCCGAAGAAGCAAACAAGGATGAGCTCACTGCGCTCTACAAGGAGTTGGAATTCAACAACCTGCTGCAGCGCAAATATGGCATCGCCGCTGCCCCTGAAGCCGTAGCCAAGTCCGCTCGCAAGAGCAAGAAGAACAAGGGCGCTGAACTCATGGGTGACCTCTTTGGGGATTTTGGACTACAGACGACGGACAACGGACAACAGACTGCAGACAACAGACAGCAGACGGTGGATGAGGTGCAGACCACCTCGTACAGCCCAGATACAGCCACCTATCACCTCGTCAGTACAGCCGAGGAGCGTGCTGCGCTCATAGCCACACTGATGCAGGCCGAGGCCTTTGCCATGGACACCGAGACCACCAGCACCGAGGCCATGCGAGCCCGCCTCGTGGGCCTCAGTTTTGCCGTGAGCGAGGGCGAGGCATGGTATCTGCCCATCCCTCAAGACGAGGCTGAGGCACAGGCCATCATGGACGAGTTTCGCCCCGTGTATGAGCGCCCCGAGAGCCTCAAGATAGGTCAGAACCTCAAGTACGACCTCCTCGTCATAGCCCGCTATGGCGTGACGCTCAGCGGCCGTATGTTCGACACCATGATAGCCCACTATCTCATCGCCCCCGAACTGCGCCATGGCATGGACTACCTGGCCGAGGTGTACCTCAAATACCAGACCATCCACATCGAGCAGCTCATAGGCCCCAAGGGCAAGAAACAGAAGTCGATGGCCGACCTCAAGCCCGAGGAGGTATACGTCTATGCCTGCGAGGACGCCGACATCACGCTACGCCTCAAGCACGTGCTCTGCCCCATGCTAAGCGAGAAGGGGCTCGACAAACTATTCTGGGAGATGGAGATGCCGCTGATGCCCGTTCTGGCCAGCATGGAGCGCTGCGGCGTGTGCGTCGACACCGAGGGACTGAAGGAGACCTCCGCCCTGTTCACCCAGCGTATGAACGAGCTCGAGAGCGAGATACACACCCTGGCTGGCACGGCCTTCAACATCGCCTCGCCCCGTCAGGTGGGCGAAGTGCTCTTCGACACCCTCCACCTCGACCCCAAGGCCAAGAAGACGAAGACGGGACAGTACTCCACGAGCGAGGACGTACTGGAGAAACTGCGCGCGAAGCACCCCATCGTGGAGAAGATACTGCAGCACCGCGGTCTGAAGAAACTACTGGGCACCTACATCGACGCCCTACCCCAGCTCATCCATCCCGAGACGGGCCACATACACACCTCGTTCAATCAGACCGTGGCTGCCACGGGGCGCCTCTCGAGCAGCAACCCCAACCTGCAGAATATCCCTGTGCGTGACGCCGAGGGCAAGGAGGTACGCAAGGCCTTCATCCCCGATGCAGGATGCACCTTCTTCTCGGCCGACTACAGTCAGATAGAGCTGCGCATCATGGCCCACCTGAGTCAGGATCCCAATCTGATAGAGGCCTTTGTGGAGGGCCACGATATCCATGCTGCCACAGCGGCCAAGATATACCACAAGCCCATCGAGGAGGTGACCGCCGATGAGCGCCGCAAGGCCAAGACGGCCAACTTCGGCATCATCTACGGCATCTCAGCCTTCGGTCTGGCCGAACGCATGGGGGTGAGCCGCAGCGAGGCCAAGCAACTCATCGACGGCTACTTTGAGACTTATCCCGGCGTGAAGCGCTACATGGACGAGAGCATACGTATGGCCCGCGAGCAGGGCTACACGGAGACCATCTACCACCGCCGCCTCACCCTGCCCGACATCAATTCGGCCAACTCCGTGGTGCGTGGCTATGCTGAGCGCAATGCCATCAACGCCCCCATCCAGGGCACGGCAGCCGACATCATCAAGGTGGCCATGGTGCGTGTCCACGACCGCATGCAGCGCGAGGGTCTGAAGAGCAAGATGATACTGCAGGTGCACGACGAACTCAACTTCTCCGTCCTGCCCGAGGAGCGCGAACGCCTCCAGGCCCTCGTCATCGAGGAGATGGAGCATGCCTGCCAGCTCTCCGTGCCCCTCATAGCCGACTGCGGCTGGGGCAGCAACTGGCTCGAGGCACATTGATACTCCCGTTCTGAGAAGTTATAGGGAAGTTATAAAGAAGTAATAGGAAAGTTATAAGGACAAATGTCATGTGGCGGATTGCAGATGCCCCCTAACTGCTACAAACAAGCCGTAAAGCATCATGCAGGTTCCCTTAGCGTGTCCACCTTCTGATTAAATCCATCCCCACCCCTCACACCGAGCGGTGGGGATTTTTTTCTTGTTCTATGTTCCGCTTTTCCAAAGAAAGCACTATCTTTGCCACATAAATTCTTAATTGTCTGTACAAAATGAATACATTGCAACTCCCCATACAGCGACTTGAGGTTACACTCGAGGAGAATGCAGCACTCGCTGACATCAAGAAGGCGCTGAAGATGATACGCGGCATAGCCTCTGTGCGCACTATACGCCCTAAGAAGGTAGTCAACACTCCCGAACTGCAATCGCAGATAGACAAAGCACGCAAGGAGTTTGCCAACGGAGAGACCATCACATGCTCTACACCAGAGGAAATGCAACAGTTTTTTGACAGCCTATAATGTACAGCATAGATTACTCCAAACAAGCGAGCAAGACACTCAAAAGTGGAAGAAATCCAATCCTATCCTCTTCAAGAAAGCCACAGCACTCCTTCTTGAAATAATGGAACATCCACGAACCGGACTTGGTCATCCCGAGGCATTGGTCGGTGGCGACGGTATCACCTATTCCCGGCACATCATTGCCCACGATCGCATCATCTACGATATCTACGATGATATAGTGCGCGTATTTGTCATCCAATTAGAAGAGCATTATAGCGACAAATAGACGGACCCATCCCCCACCCTCGCTGGCTGAGCGGTGGGGATTTTTCCAATTACTAAACTAAGAATAGACTACAATGAATGCAAGAAACATCCTGGCCGGCCTGATACTGGCTGCAGGGAGCCTGAGCACAGAGGCACAGGAATGGAAACTCGTGTGGAGCGAGGAGTTCGACCGCCCCGGGAGGGTGGACGAAGCAGTGTGGAACTACGAGGAGGGTTTCATGCGCAACCACGAGGACCAGTGGTACCAGCGTGAGAATGCATGGTGTGAGGACGGATGCCTCGTCATCGAGGCGCGACGCGAGGCCACCGCGCGCCCCAATCCTCGCTACGACAGCCACTCTGAGCGCTGGCCGCAGAGGGTGAAGGACATACGCTACACCTCGGCCTCAATCAACACCCGCGGTAAGATGGAGTTCCTCTACGGCCGCGTGGAGGTGAGGGCCAAGATACCCACAGGGGCCGGTGCGTGGCCCGCCATCTGGCTGCTCGGCACGGGCATGGACTGGCCCTCGTGTGGCGAGATAGACATGATGGAATACTACCGCAAGCAGGGCGTGCCCCACATCCTGGCCAATGCCTGTTGGGGCACGGACCGACAGTGGGTGGCCCAGTGGGACAGCGAGGCCGTGCCCTACTCCCACTTCACAGACCGCGACGCCGCATGGGGCGAGAAGTTCCACATCTGGCGCATGGACTGGGACGAGGAGTCCATCCGCCTCTATCTCGACGACGAACTGCTCAACGAGATACCCCAGGCCGAGGCCGTCAACGGCTCGCTGGGTCACGGCACACAGCCCTTCACGCGCCCTATGTACCTGCTGCTCAATCTCGCCCTCGGTGGCGACAACGGCGGTCCGCTAAGCGACGACCAGCTGCCCATGACCTACCTCGTGGACTACGTCAGGGTGTATCAGTAGAATGTCCCCGAATATAGAGTACTCCTTTGAATATGAGATAGAGTTAATCGAACATGAGCTCCTTTATGATACCAAGAATACGACAAATATCAGTGCTCGACAACGATATTCTTTGGGTCGAATTCGATGACGGACATAAGGTAATGTATGATGTGAAGGATGACATCACCACCATTCCCTCATTCCGTCCTCTGCGGGAAGTCTATGGACTCTTCAACCAAGTACAGGTGGATACAAGCCGCACCTGCGTGTATTGGAACGACCAAATAGACCTGGCCAGTAACTCAATATACGAATATGGTCAAACACCTCAATAACAATCACTCCCAATGATCAACACACTCACGGGATCACCCTACGAACTGCTGCTCATAGCAGCCATCTGCGTGCTGATGGGTGCAGTCATCGTCTGCGGCCGAGGCGATTGGCTCATTGCCGGCTACAACACGGCGAGCCCCGCATACAAAGCCCGAATGAACAAGAAGCGCATGCGAGCCCTTGTGGCATCCATTCTGTGGATGGCCGCCCTGCTGGTGGGCGGAGTGGCCTGGTGCGCTGACATGCCATCAGTGACAGCCATGCTGACCGCCGCCTTCATCATCTATGTGATTGTGGCCATCGTGTTGGTCAATACCTGGGCCACGAAGAAATAAGCCAATTTCCCCCCCCCCGATATGGAGTACTTCATCCCCCACGGATGGAGTACTCCATTTGCTATATATAGAGTACTTAATAGGCCATGTATAGAGTACTTTATGTGGAAATATACCAAGCGCTCCATTGCTTACGAGGAGAGCGCTCTGCAGGATATGTAGGGATTTGTCACACGGGTGTAACACCATTGCACTACCTTTGCGGCATGACTAACAAGAGAATGTGTATGAAAACTCCCAAAGAACAGCAGGTGGAAAACAAGATTGTGCGAGCCGTGGAGGTACTGGCCGCGCTAACCACCGACGACTTCACCCTACCCCGCCAACTCATCAGGGCCTTGCTGGAGAATGAAGAACTGAAGGCGCTGCAACACTATGCCAACCACGTTTCCATCACACGTCTGGGGCTCAACGACCACGGACCGGTGCACATGAAGAAGGTGTGCTACAATGCCCTCAAGATGCTGCGCCTACTCCACGAGGCGGCGGAATGCCTCCCTACTGCCCCTCCGGCTCTGCTCTATGATATGTGCGTCGATGTATGCCATGCTATCTATTATACCACCGAGAGGGGCAAAGGTAAAACCCCGTGCCCCACTTTTTTGTGCCACAAAGATACGGCTTTCTCTGCGCTCCCTCTTGACATATATCAATAAACTCCACACATTCTGCACTTTACGCCGCCAAATGCTTGCAGAAACCGGAAATACCCGTACCTTTGCATCAGTGTTTTTCATGGTATTAGATTTAAGGTTAGTAAAAAGGTTGGTTGTCGTGATGACAACCTCTTTTTTTTTACCCCATTTTCTTTCCCCCCATTTCCTCCCCCAAAAAGAATCCCCCCGTATAGAATAGAATAGCCCATATAGTCTGACCTCACAACATATACAGTCTGTCGCCACAGCATATACAGTCTGTCGCCACAGCATATACAGTCTGCTGCCACAGCATATACCGCCTTTTGCGGCAGCATACTATATGTCAAGATTTTCTCCCCATGCGCTTCCTACGGAGATCCTTCGGATTAAGTTCGGATTAAGTTCGGATTGATTCCCTATCGGTTTAGGCCCAATTTGTCAAGGTTTCCTCCAAGGCCAAGCTAATCGGGCTGATTAGGGACAAAAGATTTGCTATATCAAGGGCTTATTCGTAACTTTGCACCATAATTTGAGGGTTTTAGGTCTTAGGTCGCTTCGCTCTTGAGGTTGTAGGTCTATTTTTTAACAACAGAAAGAACGGAATAATTATTTCTGTTTGTTCCGTTGTTAAGCCTAAAACCTACCACCTAACAAAAACTATACACTATGGCATTGAAAGCAGGTATCGTAGGACTGCCCAACGTGGGCAAGTCGACATTGTTCAACTGTCTGTCGAGCGCTAAGGCGCAGGCAGCCAATTTCCCCTTCTGCACCATCGACGCACAGCTCGGACAGGTCAGCGTGCCTGATGAGCGACTCACCCGACTGGCCGAACTCGTACACCCCGGACGCATCGTGCCCGCCGTGTGCGACATCGTAGACATCGCAGGACTGGTCAAGGGAGCCAGCAAGGGCGAGGGCCTCGGCAACCAGTTTCTGGGCAACATACGCGAGTGTGACGCCATCATACACGTGCTCCGCTGCTTCGACAATGGCAACATCGTGCACGTAGACGGCAGCGTGGACCCCGTGCGTGACAAGGAAATCATCGACATGGAGCTCCAGCTCAAGGACCTCGAGACACTCGACAACCGACAGAAGCGCGTGGAGAAGGCTGCTCGCGTGGGCGGCGACAAGCAGGCCAAGATAGAGCTCGACGTCATCGAAGCATACAAGGCCGCCCTGCTCGAGGGAAAGAGCGCACGCACCGTGCAGTTTGACACAGAGGACGAGCAGACTGCCGCCAAGGGACTCTTCCTCCTCACCGCCAAGCCCGTGCTCTACGTCTGCAACGTAGATGACAAGAGCGCAGCCACAGGCAACGCCTACACCGAGGCCGTCAAGAAGGCCATCGAGGGCGAGGAGGCTGAGATGATGATCATCAGCGCACAGACCGAGGCCGACATCGCTGAGCTCGAGACCTACGAGGAGAAGCAGATGTTCCTCGAGGACCTCGGACTGGAGGAGAGCGGCTGCAACCGCCTCATCAAGGCCATCTACTCGCTGCTCACCCTCCAAACCTTCATCACCGCAGGCGAGATGGAGGTCAAGGCATGGACCTTCCGCAAGGGATGGAAGGCACCCCAGTGTGCCGGCGTCATCCACACCGACTTCGAGAAGGGCTTCATCCGCGCCGAGGTCATCAAGTATGACGACTACATCCAGTACGGCTCCGAGGCCGCAGTACGCGAGGCCGGCAAGATGGGCGTAGAGGGCAAGGAGTACGTCGTGCAGGACGGCGACATCATGCACTTCCGATTCAATGTATAATTCCCTTTGAGGTTGTAGGACGCTTCGCTTTGAGGTTGTAGGTTGTAGGACCAATTAGACTTATTAGACCAATTAGACCTATCCTCCCACAAAAGCAAAGCGCCCTAAAACCTACCACCTAAAACCTCAAATTCCAAACAAATGATCCACTGGAACCCTGACGTAGTGGCCTTCTCATTGGGCAGCTACGGAGTGCGCTGGTACTCGCTCTGCTGGTGCATAGGTCTGCTCAGCGTCTATCTGCTCGAGCAGCGACTCTACAAAGAGCAGAAGATAGAGGACGAGAAGTTCGAACCGCTCTTCCTCTACTGTTTTCTGGGCATACTCATCGGTGCACGCCTCGGCCATTGCATCTTCTATCAGCCCGACATCTACCTCACCAGCCTCAAGGGCGTGCTCAGCATGGTGCTACCCGTACACTTCGCCCCCAACTCCTGGGACTGGCAGTACACGGGCTTCGAGGGTCTGGCCAGCCACGGAGGTACACTCGGCCTCATGCTGGCCCTATGGCTCTTTGTGCGCAAGACGGGCCTCAACCTCATGCGCGTGCTCGACAACATCGCCATCGTCACCCCCATCTGTGCCTGTGCCATCCGTATGGGCAACCTGATGAACAGCGAGATAATCGGCAAGCAGACCGACCTCCCCTGGGCCTTCGTCTTCGAGCGTGTCGACATGGTGCCACGCCACCCCGGTCAGCTCTACGAGGCCATAGCCTACGCCCTCTTCTTCGTGGTGGGATGGATCATTTATCGTCGGGGACTACGGACAACGGACAACGGTCAACAGTCAACGAGCCGCGGACTGCTGTCGCCCAAGCACGTGGGCACAGGCTTCTTCTTCGGCCTTTGCATCTTCCTCATCTTCTCGGCCCGCATCCTCATCGAGTACACCAAGGAGGCACAGGTAGCCTTCGAGCAAGACATGATCTTCAATATGGGTCAGCTCCTCAGCATCCCCTTCGTCATCCTCGGCCTCTACTGCATGCTGGGCGGCAAATACTGCCGCATGCTGGGCGAGAAGAACTAAAATAAAGGTAGTAGGTTTTAGGCCTATCAGGCCAAGATCAAATCAGACCAATTAGACCAATCAGCCCAATTGCCCTAAAACCTACCACCTTAAAAAAACTTAACACCTCAAAAACCATGAAAAGATACATATTCCTATGCCTTGCCTTAGGCATAGCCCACACATCACACGCACAGACCGTAGGTACCATCTACCGACTCGTAGCCACAGGCACCAACAAGGCCATGACCACAGCCGGCAATGGCGAACTCAGAGCCCCCATCCTGCTCGGCGACAGAGACGAAGCCGACAAGAGCCAGCTCTGGGCACTCATCAGCACCAATGCAAACAGCGAGAACTACGGATTCTACAACATCGGCACGCAGAAGAGCATCGACATGGCGCTGCAAAACAACGGTAAACTGCTGCAGTGGAAGACCGACCTCGACAATACCAACCAAATTTTCACCCTCCACTCGCCTGGCATAGCCGGATCGGCCATGCAACTGCTCTGCGCCAGCGACCCCACCAAGGCCGTGACACGCAACGCACAAGACGAACTATGGATGAAGAGCGACCTCAACGACACACTCACCTACTTTGAACTCGAGGAGGTCATGAGCCCCATGGAGTGCACCATGCCCGTGCCCTACCGCACCTATCAGATAGTGAGCCACACCTCGGGCAAGGCACTCTCCAACAAGGGCAATATGAACAACGATGCCGCCATCACCACCGAGGCCCCCAGCGACGACGCACACGGACAGATGTGGCAACTCTACTTGCCCAACCTCACCAACAACTACGTCAACTGGTATCAGCTCTTCAACAAGAGCTGCGGCAAATGCATCGACGCCGCACTCGACAACAAGAAGACTCTCCTGCAGTGGACACAGGACAAAAACCTCACAAACCCCAACTACAACCAGCTCTTTCAGTTCGTCGAGGTGGACGGACAGACAGACACCTACCAAATCATGGTGGCACGCAAGTCGGGCTCCACCCTCACCTACTACTACATCGCAGCCAATGCCTCAGGGCGCACCTACATAGCCGATGCAGGGGATAGCCAGGACACATGGTTCCGCCTCAATCCCGTGAGCGACAACAAACTGCCCAAGGGCCTCTACTGGCAGGACGAGACCATCTACGAGGAGAACAAGGAACCAGGACATGCCACCTACATGCCCTACGAGAGCACAGCGGCCCTGCGAGCCGACCAGCGCTACACCAAGGCATGGCTCGACCCCACAGGCAGCCAGCGCTGGATGAGTCTCAACGGCACGTGGAAACTCAAATGGAACACACTTGACACCCAATACACCATGCCCCAGGAGGACTTCTATGGCGACTCCGTAGATGCCTCCTCATGGGACGACATCACCGTGCCCGGATGCCTCGAGATGCAGGGCTACGGAAAGCCTCTCTATATCAACGTCGACTATGCCTTCCAGGACGCACCGCCCTACATCAATATGAAGAGCGGACTCGACAACAGCGTGGGCTCCTATCGCCGCTCCTTCACACTGCCCCAGGAGTGGAGTGGGGAGCGCATCCTGCTCCATTTCGATGGCATCTACTCGGCAGCCTACGTGTGGGTCAACGGTCAGTGGGTGGGCTACACCCAGGGAGGCAATATGGATGCAGAATTCGACATCACCCGCCATGTACGACAGGGCGACAACAACCTCTCTGTGCGTGTCATACGCTGGAGCGACGGTTCCTACCTCGAGGGACAAGACATGTGGCACATGAGCGGCATCCACCGCGACGTCTATCTCGTGGCCGTACCCCGCACCTTTGTGCGCGACCACCATCTCCAGGCCACCCTCGACCGCACATCCACCAGCGGCTCGCTCGATGTGCATCTCGACATCGACAACCGCGACTCGCTCACCACCACCAAGCACTACGAGGTGCGTCTCATCTCACCCTCGGGCCAACTCCTGCAGACCATAGTGCAGAGCGTCAGTCTGGAGGGCGAAACGGCCAAGACCATCACCATCACCCTCGACAACCTCACCGGTCTGCAGCCCTGGACCAGCGATGCGCCCCACCTCTACACCGTGGAGATTGTGCAGCGGGACAGCGAGGGCCGCGAGGAGTGCGCCATGGCCACCCGATATGGCTTCTGCCAGGCTACGATACAGAACCAGCAGTTCCTCATCAATGGCCGCCGCGTCCTCCTCAAGGGTGTCAACACCCAGGACACACATCCCCTCACAGGCCGCACCATCGACACCGAGACCATGTGGCAGGACCTGGTGATGATGAAGCAGGCCAACGTCAATACGGTGCGCGCCAGCCACTATCCCCGCAATCCCCGCATGAATGCCATGATGGACCACCTCGGACTCTATCTCATGGACGAGGCCGACGTGGAGTTTCACAAGAACTGGAATGACGGAGGCAAGATACACACCTCTGCCTCATGGCGTGCACCCATCGTGGACCGCGTGGAGCGCATGGTGCTTCGCGACCGCAATCATCCCTGCATCGTGAGCTGGAGCCTGGGCAACGAGAGCAACGGAGGCACCAACTTCACCCATGCCTACAATGCGGCACGCGCCCTCGACCCTCGTCCCATCCACTACGAGGGTGCAAGCCGGGCCGGCACGCAGCCCTCGGATATCTACAGTGTGATGTATCGCGACGTGCCCACCGTGGAGGCCAACGTAGACCGCAAGGGCCAGCCCTACTTCATGTGTGAATATGCCCACGCCATGGGCCATTCGGTGGGCAACCTGAAGGAATACTGGGACGTCATGGAGGCCAGCCGCAACGGTATGGGAGGCTGCATCTGGGACTGGGTGGACCAGTCCATCGTGGATGCCCAGGACATCAAGAACGGACTGCTGACCTCAGGCGGATTCAACAAGTATCGCCAGGGCGCTGACTATGGAGGTCCTCACCAGGGCAACTTCGTCAACAATGGTATCCTCACCGCTGACCGCCGTCCCAATGGTAAGTGGGCCGAGGTGCGCCGCATCTATCAGTACGTCAAGTTTGGCACCTTCTACCCCGCCTCGCAGTCGCTCACCATCACCAACCAGTACGAGAGCCTCAACCTCGAGGGCATGCCCCTCAAGTGGACTGTGCTCCACGAGGGCCAAGCCATAGAGCAGGGCACCATCACGCTACCCTCCATCCCCGCTGGCAGCAAGCTCAACCTCACCATCCCATACACAGCCCTGGAGGGCAAGGGCGAATATCTGCTCAATGTGGCACTCTGCCTCAACGACAACACGGACTGGGCCGAGAGCGGCTACGCGCTGGCCAGCAGACAGTACGTCCTGACCGAGCGCGAGGCACTGCCCACCATCACCTTGGGCGAACCGCTTACACGCACCGAGGAGGGCACCAACATCGAGGTGAGCAATGCCAACCTACGCATCGTCTTCTCGCCCAAGGGCATCACCTCGTGGACTGCAGGTGGTATCGACGTCATCCCCTCGCGCCCCAGTGCATCCACCTCGCCAACCTATAGCAACTATCGATGGATAGAGAATGATGCCCCTTACGGCACCGATCCCAACTATGCCACAGACAACGGCATCACGCAGACCACACGCACCACCGAGGGCAACACCATCGTCTATACCTCCACGGGCTCGCTCTGCAACACCGTGATGCGCTACACACCCCACACCGATGGTTCCGTAGACCTCGAGGCCACCTATACGGTCACAGGCGCCAATCTGCGCCGCATCGGCATGGCCATGCAGTTTAATCCCCAGCTCTCGCAGACCCGCTACTATGCCCGCGGCCCTTGGGACAACACCGTAGACCGCAAGCAGGGCGCCGACCTGGGTATCTACAGCCAGAGCGTGCGCGACTTCCACATCGACTATGCACGCCCCCAGACCAGCGGTGACCGTCAGGACCTGCGCTGGCTGGAGCTCACCGATGCCGAGGGCCAGGGCATTCGCATAGAGACTGAGGGAGAGGTGCATCTCACCCTCGACAACTGGGACGACGCCACCAAGCACCAGTACACCCATCAGTGGGACATGCCTGCCTCGGAGCGCATCCACGCCAACTTTGATGCTGCACAGCGGGGCATCGGCAACGGTTCGTGTGGCGCTGGTGTGCTCGACCAGTATCTCCTCCCCTCGAGCGGCACCTACACCTACCGTCTGCGCTTCTCTCCCCTCAAGGGCACCGACACAGGCATAGAGCCCGTTCCCTCTCTGCCCCACACATCCGTCCCCGCCATCTACACCCTCAGCGGCCAGCGTGTCAGCACCACCACCAAGCTCCCCAAGGGCATCTACATCATCGATGGCAAAAAGATTGTGGTGAAGGGCCATTAAGGGTATAAAAGAGAAGTTAACTCGCTTCGCTCGTGCTATAGGACATTACACCTGCAATCATCAGCAAGACTATCGTCCCTTTCAGGCCCCCTCTACTCCTCTTTAGTACCATTTATTACCCTATATTGGGGGATATTAACGTATATATAACAATGGCATCCCTGCTCCGGATAAGAGCAGGGATGCCATTGATGTATGTGGGGGACGATTAATGACGGGGGCGCACCATGGGGTAGGTGGTGGGATGGGCGGGGCGGGGACGCGCTGTCATGGAGTGCTCGAAGCGGCGTATGTCGCGACGAGTCAGGCGACACTTCTTGCACATCCCGTGGCGGTCGAATTTGTGGTTGCCCTTGGCCATGTGCTTGCGCATCTTCTTGTCCATGGCGGGCTGGTGGCGGTCTGCCATCACGATGCCTCCACAGCGGGAATCGTGCATGTGACGGAGGCGGCACTCACGCTGCATGGTGGGTGCCTGGGGGCGCTGGTACTTATTGTGGTGGTCTGCATTATTGGCTGCAAAGGAGGTAGCTGTGCTGAGGATCATCATTCCGATTACCATCAGGCTCTTGAGTGTAGTCTTCATAATCGTATAGTCTTTAGTGTGTGGTTAAACATCTGTTTTGGATGTTGCAAAGGTAGGCCGTTTTGGGCAAGTGGCATAAGGAAAATCTATATCCCCACGGGGGATTTTCCCTAATGGTGATAGATGTTTTGCGTATTTAGCGGGGAGTTTTGGGAACAACAGAACGAACGGAAAACAAAAACATGGATTTTCAACGGTTTATGGGCTTCATGAAGCGAAAAAACATGAAATTTAACGCTATATTGCCATTAAAATGGCAGAATACGGCTAACATTGTGGCCATTCTTGTCGGTTTGAAGCAAGAAACAGTGTCATTAATGCCTCGGAAATGTGCGCGAAGGAATTGTAGCTCGATGATTGCATCTTTCCGAAGAGGAAGATGGTAGAAACAGCGTTTCTTGTATTATTCCATACGGAATGGTACTAGAAACAGCGTTTCTTGCATTACTCCATACGGAATGGTACTAGAAACAGCGTTTCTTGTATTATTCCATACGGAATGGTACTAGAAACAGCGTTTCTTGCATTACTCCATACGGAATGGGGCTAGAAACAGCGTTTCTTGCATTACTCCATACGGAATGGGGCTAGAAACAGCGTT
>CALZKW010000055.1 GCA_945788095.1 uncultured Prevotellaceae bacterium
CCTTCTGGCCCTGTACGTTGTCATCAGCGGGTACAAACTCGTGGAGAGGGGGGTCGAGGAGACGGATGTTGACGTGGCAGCCGTCCATAGCCTTGAGGATGCCATAGAAATCCTCAGTCTGGAAGGGCAGCAACTTAGCCAGTGCCTTCTCGCGACCCTCTACGGTGTCAGAGAGGATCATCTCACGCATAGCCTTGATCTTCTCACCCTCGAAGAACATGTGCTCGGTACGGGTCAGACCGATACCCTTGGCACCGAAGTTGCGTGCCACCTGAGCGTCGTGGGGAGTGTCGGCATTGGTGCGGATCTCCATCTTGGTGTACTTGTCGCAGAGGTCCATGAGCTCCTTGAAGTCGCCTGAGAGCTCAGCCTCCTTGGTAGCAATCTGGCCGGCGTATACCTGACCGGTGGTACCGTTGAGCGAGATGTAGTCGCCCTCCTTGTATACCACGCCACCGATCTCTACGGTCTTAGCCTTGTAGTCTACCACGATCTCACCTGCACCTGATACGCAGCACTTACCCATACCGCGAGCCACAACGGCTGCGTGTGAGGTCATACCACCGCGTGCGGTGAGGATACCCTCGGCTGCTGACATACCAGCGAGGTCCTCGGGAGAGGTCTCGATGCGGACCATGATGACCTTCTTGCCATCAGCATGCCATGCCTCAGCGTCGTCAGCGTGGAACACGATCTGACCACAGGCAGCACCGGGAGATGCGGGCAGACCCTGAGTGATCACCTGGGCAGCCTTGAGTGCGTTCTTGTCGAATACGGGGTGGAGCAGCTCGTCGAGCTTGTTGGGCTCGCAGCGCAGGATGGCGGTCTTCTCGTCGATCATGCCCTCGTGGAGGAGATCCATAGCGATCTTAACCATAGCGGTACCAGTGCGCTTACCATTGCGGGTCTGGAGGAACCAGAGCTTGCCCTCCTGTACGGTGAACTCCATATCCTGCATGTCGTGATAGTGGTTCTCGAGCTTGTTCTGCAGTGCGTCGAGCTCCTTGTAGAGTTCAGGCATAGCCTCCTCCATAGAGGGATACTTAGCAGCACGCTCCTCCTCAGAGATGCCTGCACGCTCAGCCCAGCGCTGTGAACCGATCTTGGTGATCTGTTGGGGAGTGCGGATACCGGCTACTACGTCCTCGCCCTGAGCGTTGATGAGGTACTCACCGTTGAAGAGGTTCTCACCATTACCTGCGTCGCGGCTGAAGCATACACCGGTAGCAGAGGTCTCGCCCATGTTACCGAATACCATGGCCATTACAGATACGGCTGTACCCCACTCGTCGGGTATACCCTCCATCTTGCGGTAGAGGATGGCGCGCTCGTTCATCCATGAGCGGAATACGGCGCAGATAGCACCCCAGAGCTGCTCCTTGGGATCGTTGGGGAAGTCGTGACCGGTCTGCTCCTTGATGGCCTTCTTGAAGAGGGCAACGAGCTTCTGGAGTGACTCTACAGAGAGGTCCTTGTCGAGGGTCACGCCCTGCTCCTCCTTCACCTGCTCGATGATGGCCTCGAAGGGATCGATGTCCTCCTTGTTCTCAGGCTTCATGCCGAGCACAACGTCGCCATACATCTGCACGAAACGGCGGTAGCTGTCGTATACGAAGTGGGGGTTGCCAGTCTTCTCTACCATACCTGCAGCTACCTCGTCGTTGAGACCGAGGTTGAGGATAGTGTCCATCATACCGGGCATAGAAGCACGTGCACCCGAGCGTACAGATACCAGAAGGGGATTCTTGGGATCGCCGAACTTACAGTTCATGAGTTCCTCGGTGTGAGCCACAGCTGCATTCACCTCGTCAGTAAGCAGCTCCACGATCTTGTCCTGACCTACCTCGTAGTACTCGTTGCAGGTGTCAGTAGTAATGGTGAATCCGGGAGGTACGGGCACACCAATGTGGTTCATCTCGGCAAGGTTAGCACCCTTGCCACCAAGCACTTCACGCATTGTAGCGTTACCTTCAGCCTGTCCGTTGCCGAAGGTATAAACACGTTTCTGACTCATTGAATTTGTTTAAATTATTAGGTTGACAATATTATTGTTCTCTTGTAGTTTTTCCTGATGGTATTGATTAATTCTATATATCTTTCATGCAAATATAACCCGATTTTTCCGTTTTGCCAAATGAAAAAGAAGATAAATAAGAAAAAAGACGTAATTTTGCATCCCAAACAAAAGGAAAAGACCATTAAACAAGCAAATATGGTAAGAAAGAAAAAGGAATTACCTACTATCCCCGAGGTGACCATCACCGATGTGGCAGCCGAGGGCAAGGCCCTGGTGCGCATCGACGACCTCGTGGTCTTTGTGCCCTACGTGGTGCCCGGCGACGTGGTCGACCTCAAGCTCACCCGCAAGAAGCACCACTACGCTGAGGCCGAGGCAGTCAAGTTTCATAAGTACAGCGACAAGCGCGCTGAGCCCTTCTGCCCCCACTTTGGCGTGTGCGGCGGATGCAAGTGGCAGTGCCTGCCCTACGAGGAGCAGCTCTACTGGAAGCAGCGCCAGGTGATGGACAACCTGACCCGCATCGGCAAGGTGGAACTGCCCGAGTGCACACCCATACTGGGCAGCCAGAAGACACGCGAATACCGCAACAAGGTGGAGTTTGGATGCTCCAACAAGCGCTGGCTCACACGCGAGCAGATAGCATCGGGCATAGAGGTGGATCGCCCCGAGTCTGTGGGATTCCATGCACCGGGAGCCTTCGACAAGATATTGCCCATTGAGGAATGCCACCTCATGGACCCCATCAACAACCGCCTGCGCCTGGGCATACGCGACTATGCCTATGAGCACAACCTCACCTTCCACGACCAGCGTCAGCACACGGGTCTGCTCCGCGGCATGATGCTCCGCCTGAGCAACACGGGCGAGGTGATGCTCCTCATGCAGTTTTGCATCACCAATGCCGAGGAGGAGGCACAGGCCATGGCCATGCTCGAGTTTATCAAGCAGACCTACCCCGAGGTGAGCAGCCTGATGTGGGTCAACAACCAGAAGTTCAACGACACCTTCGGCGACCTGCCCGTGTACTGCTACTCGGGCACCGACCACATCTACCTCGAGATGGAGGGACTGCGCTTCAAGGTGGGCCCCAAGAGTTTCTATCAAACCAACACCGAGCAGGCTTATATATTATATAAGGTAGCACGCGACTTCGCTGGTCTCACTGGCAACGAACTCGTCTACGACCTCTACACCGGCACCGGCACCATCGCCAACTTCGTGGCTCGCCAGGCTCGCCAGGTGATAGGAATTGAGTACGTGCCCGATGCCATCGAGGACGCCAAGATCAACTCGCAGATCAACAAGATAGACAACACGCTCTTCTATGCCGGCGACATGAAGGACATCCTCAACGAGGACTTCATCCACCAGCACGGATGCCCCGACGTCATCATCACTGACCCCCCACGTGCGGGCATGCACGAGGACGTCATCAAGACCATCCTCTTTGCCGCACCCCAGCGCATCGTATACGTGAGCTGCAACCCTGCCACCCAGGCACGCGACCTCCAGCTCCTTGACCCCGCCTACCGCGTAGTCAAGATCCAACCCGTGGATATGTTCCCCCACACTCAGCACGTAGAAAACGTCGTGCTGCTGGAGAGGAACGCCCCCCTCTAACTCCAAGCCCCCTCTAACTCCCCCTAAGGGGGGGGGGGCAACAGACTCACCGGGGAACTCCCCCTCCCTCAAGGGAAGTCGGTAAGGACTAAATGTCCTTATCGAGTATGTGACAGGGGGGAGAGTCTATCCACCCAATCATCAATCAACCGTCGCGCTATAGATGCCTTGTCCGGTATTTCGGGCAGGGCATTTCTTTTATACCATCCGCCGGAGCCGAGTTCGGAGCGCTGCAGGTGGATATCGCCACCCATGTAATCGGCGGTGAATCCTACCATCAGGCCGCAGGGATAGGGCCATGGCTGCGAACCGAAGTAGCGGATGCTGGTGACCTCGAGCCCTGTCTCCTCGCGCACCTCGCGACGCACACACTCCTCGAGTGTCTCGCCCGTCTCCACGAATCCAGCCACCAGTCCGTAGTGGCGTCCCTTGAAGTTGTTGGCATGCACCAGCAGTATCTCTTCCTCATCGGGATTGTCGGGGGCCTGTCGCGTCACCCTCACGATGATAGCCGTGGCCAACTGAGGCCACAGTTCCTTGCCGCACTCGGTGCAGTGCTTGCTGATGGCTGTATGCCAGCGCATGGGGGCGCCGCAACAGCCACAGTAACGGCTATTCTGGTCCCAATAGATGAGTTCGGCACACTTGCCCGCCACCTGATAGATATCAGCAGGCAGCATAAAGTAGGTCTTGCGCAGGGGCACCATCTGAAACTCGGGCGCAAGAATGGGACTGTCGAGGCGTATAGCCACACACTCCCTCTCGCCCACCCTGACCGTGGTCACCACCTGCCAGGGCTGTAAAGCGAAAGAGGGCGACTCTCCAAACGGAATCGCCCCCTCACGTGTCAGTAGGATGTCGCCCTTGCAAAAGGCGAAATAATATCTCATAATTTTCTAAGGTTGTAGGTCGCTTCGCTTTTGAAGTTATAGGTTATAGGGGTAACAACGGAACAAGCAGAAAAAATATCATTCCGTTCTTTCCGTTGTTATAAACACCTAAAACCTTTCTTTTACAATCCCAGCGAAGCCTTGATGCCCTCTACCTTCTGCTTAGCAGCCTCGAGGCATGCAGCGTAGTCGTCGGCAGAGTTCATCTGACCCTTGATCTCGCAGTAGAACTTGATCTTGGGCTCAGTACCACTGGGGCGCACGCTGATCTTGGTACCGTCCTCGCAGAACCACTGCATCACGTTGCTTGTAGTAGGCATGTCGAGCTTCTCCACATTGCCCTCGCCGTCGGTAGCGGTCAGAGCCTGGTAGTCCTTGGTCAATACCACCTTGCTACCGGCAATCTCGCGGGGAGCATTGGCGCCACGGAAATCGACCATCATCTGCTTGATTTCGTCAGCACCACTCTTGCCGGGCTTCACCACGTTGATGGTGTGCTCGTATGAGAAGCCGTACTCCTGGTAGATCTGCATGAGGAGGTCGTAGAGGGTCTTGCCCTGATCCTTAGCCCAGGCAGCAATCTCGCAGATGAGACAGATAGAGGCTGGAGCATCCTTGTCGCGCACCTTGTCGTAGGGCAGGAAGCCGAAGCTCTCCTCACCACCACCGATGTACTTCTGCTCACCCTCTGAGATAGCTATCTCGCGGGCAATCCACTTGAAGCCGGTGTAGCAGTCGCGCAGCTCCACATTGTTCCTCTTGGCTATCTCAGCGATGACCTCGGTGGTCACGATGGTCTTGACCATGAAGTCGGTGGGCTTGAGCTGGCCGAGGGCAATCTTGTTCTTGATGATGTAGTATGAGAACATCATGCAGGTCTGGTTGCCGTTGATGATGACCCACTCGCCCTTGCTGTCGCGGCACACGATGGCCAGACGGTCAGCATCGGGGTCGGTAGCTACCACGAGGTCAGCATTGAGCTTCGTACCGAGGTTCATACCCAGTGTCATGGCCTCAGCATTCTCGGGATTGGGCGATACAACGGTGGGGAAATTGCCATCCACTACCATCTGCTCGGGCACCACGTTGATATTCTGGAATCCCCATGAACGGAGGCAGAGGGGCACGATGACACGGCCAGTGCCATGCATGGCTGAGTAGACGATGTTGAGGTCCTTCTGGCGCAGGATGACGTCCTGGTCCACCATGGCCTCCTTGACAGCGGTCATGTAGTCGTAGTCCATCTCGCCGCCGATGATCTGGATGAGGTCGGGATTGCCCTCAAACTTCACATCCTCGATCTTCACCTTGTTCACCTCGTCGATTATGCCGGTGTCGTGGGGTGCGATAACCTGTGCGCCGTCGCTCCAGTATGCCTTGTAGCCATTATACTCCTTGGGGTTGTGGCTGGCTGTCACATTGACACCGGCTACAGCACCGAGCTGACGGATGGCGAAACTGATTTCGGGTGTGGGACGGAGGCTCTCGAAAAGATATGCCTTGATGCCGTTGGCTGAGAAGATGGCTGCCACGCTCTCGGCAAACATGCGGCCGTTGTTGCGACAGTCGTGGCCTACCACTACGCTCTTGCCTCCCTCAGGGAAGGCCTTGTTGATGTAGTTAGCGAAGCCCTGGGTAGCCATACCCACGATGTACTTGTTCATACGGTTGGTACCCACGCCCATGATGCCGCGCAGACCGCCGGTGCCAAACTCGAGACTCTGATAGAATGCATCAATCAGGGGAGTCTTGTCGTCGCTCTCGAGCAGGGCCTTAACCTCGGCCTTGGTCTGAGCGTCGTATACGTCTGAGGCAAGCCACTCCTGGGCCTTAGCCTCACATGATTTGATTAACTGAATATCCATGATAGTATCTTTTTAATTATGTGTATTTTACTCTGCAAAGGTATATATATTCCATGATATGACCTAACAAAAACAGAGAAATTAGAAAGCCACACACGCCCGTATTACGCAGAAAAGCCGGATAATCCGCCAACTACAGATTATCCGGCTCCTCCGAACGCTTACTTTATGAGGTACTTATCGCCTGTCTGCTCCACTATCCTGCGGCGGTATTGCTCGGGATAGCCGGGACGCACGATGGGCTGCTGGTAGCCACCGGGAGTCTTGAGGTACTCGCCATTATCGTCCACGCGCTTGACAGCCATATCGTTGTACTTGACGATGAGGAGCTGGGCCAGGTCCATCCACTCCGACAACATACGGCCACTCATGCGGTGGCTGTACTCCGAGAGGAAACTCTTGGCCTCCTGTTCGCTCTTGGCCAGTGCATCGCGCTCTATCTGAGGCTGCAGCGAGGCGAAGTCCTGCTCAAGACCATCGCGCACCTTCTGCAACTCGGGGAAGAGCTGGCAATAGCGGAAGTAGACCATATTGCTCACCCAGTTGCACATCCAGAAGGCGGACTTGAAGGAGAACGTGAAGGCGTCTGCCGTGCGCACATCGAAGCACTCGGGAGCTCCCTTGGTACAACAGTAGATGGGCACCATGGCCACCATGTTGGGGTCGTCGTTGCCAAACCAGAGCACGCCGCCCACATAGTCGGGCAACCACGAGCGCATCTGTGCCACATAGATGCACGAGGCCTGCTGGGTGGAGATGGGACGCTCGTTGAAGTACTTCCTGCCGTCCACCTCGTAGGTCAGAGGCGTAGGACGGTAAGGCATCTCATAGGGGCCCATACCGAGGTCGCTCTGTATCTCAAAGGGGGTGCCCTCATAGTGGTCGCGCATGGCGTCCTTGACCTCCTGGAGCGTCAGCTTGTGCTTGGGCTTGACGAAGAGGGGCATGGGATTGTTGGGATTATCGCCCTTGGCATAGTCGAGATACTGGCTCATGTCGATGGCAGCGTGGCGATTGAAGAACGACCACACGCGGGCCTCACAATAGCGCAATGCTCCGAAGTCGGCAGGCGCATAGGCCTCGGAGAAGGAGAAGTCCTTGTCGGCACCTGTGAAGTAGCCCTTCTGACGGGCAAACGTAATCGCATCGGCACTGTACATGCAGGAGTCACCTACCACATAGTAGCCCAATTTCTTATTTACTTTCTTTGCCTGAGGAAACTGACGTATGCGACTGTGATTGGCATGGGCTGTGATACAGTCATCGGGCACACGGCGGGCCACCCATACAGCACCCTTGGTGTCCTTGCCCTTGCCTATCATGTCCATGATCCACACCTCGTTGGGGTCGGCGATGGTGAAACTCTCACCCTCGCTCACGTAGCCATACTCTTCTACAAGTTTGACCATCGTATGGAGCGCCTCGCGGGCATTCTTGGCACGCTGCAGAGTGACCTGCATGAGGCATCCATAGTCCAGCAGGCCTGGGCCCTCCCACAACTCCTCGCGACCGCCAAAGGTAGTCTCCACGATGGTGAGCTGTTTCTCGTTGGTCAGTCCGATCACCTGATAGGTGCTGTCCACCTGGGGTATCTCGCCCAGATAATTGTTCGACTCATAGTGGTAGAGCGAACGGGTCTCGCCCGCCTTATGCTTGCCACCAGGCTGCCAGAAGAGGTAGCCATAGGCACCATAGTCGTCGCTGCTATAAGTCACCATCGTGCTGCCGTCAGCACTGGCTTTCTTGCCCACGATGAGATTGGTGCAGGCTTGGGCATCAAGCCCCCAACCGCCCAGCCACAGCATGGCAGCTATTGCAAAAATCTTCTTCATTGTAATCGTTATTATGAATAGTAGACCCGGATTATCCAAAGATAGTTGGACAATCCGGGTTCACTCCCCGGAGAAATTCTGGGGAGGAATTATTTAATCACCAACTTGTCGCTGCCTGCAGCCTTGAAGCTCATGTCGAGACCCTTGACACTGTGGGTGAGGGCTCCGAAGGAGATGAAGTCCACACCAGCCTGTGCATAGGGAATCATGGTGTCGAAGGTGATACCACCCGACGACTCGGTCTCGCAACGGCCTGCTACGAGTTCTACGGCACGACGGGTGTCCTCGGGGGTGAAGTTGTCGAACATGATGCGGTCGCAACCCTCGGCGAGAGCCTCCTCGAGTTCCTGCCAGTTGCGCACCTCACACTCTATCTTGAGGTCCTTGCCATGGTCCTTGCAGTACTGCTTGGCACGGCTGATGGCATTGTGCACACCGCCGCAGAAATCGATGTGGTTGTCCTTGAGCAGGATCATATCGAAGAGCCCGATGCGGTGGTTCATGCCGCCGCCAATCTTAACGGCCTCCTTCTCGAGCATACGCATACCGGGAGTGGTCTTGCGGGTGTCGAGCACGCGGGTCTTGGTGCCGGCATCGATGAGGGCCTGCTGGTATTTGTGGGTCATGGTGGCGATGCCCGACATACGCTGCAGGATGTTGAGCATCAGGCGCTCGGTCTGGAGCAGGCTCTGCTCCTTGCCCTTGACGCTCATCACGATGTCGCCGGGCTTGACGTGTGCGCCGTCCTCGATATACACCTCCACCTCCATGGTGGGGTCGAAGCGGTGGAACACCTGCTTGGCAATCTCTACGCCGGCAAAGATGCCCTCCTCCTTGATGAGGAGCTTGCTCTCGCCCATAGAGTCGGCAGGAATGCAACACAAGGTGGTGTGATCACCATCACCGATGTCCTCGCTGAATGCGAGATCAATCAATCTGTCATTGAGTTCTTCTACTGTAAGCATAATCTAATGTCTGATCCCGTGCGCAAGGCGCCAAGGGAAAATAGTGGTTATATTGTTAAAATAAGGATTTCAAACTGGCAAGAGCATTCACCCAAATTGTAAATGGTAAATTGCTAAATGCTAAATGGTAAATCGTAAATGGTAAATGCCCTTATTCGTGATGATAGGGTTCATTATTGAGAATGGTCATGGCGCGGTATATCTGCTCCACGAACAGGAGACGTATCATCTGATGGCTGAGGGTCATCTGCGAGAGCGAGATTTCCTCGTTGCCCATGCGGTGTATCTCGGGCGCAAATCCATAGGGACCGCCCACCATGAACACGAGGCGGCGGGGGGCAGAGGCCATCTTCTTCTCCATCCACTGTGCAAACTCCATGGAGCGGCGCTCACGGCCGTGCTCATCGAGCAAGACGATGTAGTCGCCGGGCTGCAGGGCCTTCTTGATGAGTTCGGCCTCGCGCTCCTTCTGCTGCGCCTCCGAGAGGTTCTTGGTGCCCTTGAGTTCGGGCACCACCTCTATCTGGAAGGGCATGTAGTGGTTGACGCGCTCCACATACTCGTCGATGCTGGCTATGAAATGCTTGTCGGTGGTCTTACCCACCACTAATAGTACGGTCTTCATATCGGGGATGCTGGACTTATTGGTACTCGTAGGCTCCTGCGTCGGGCTGTCCATCCTGGAGGCGCGAGCGGCCCTTGAGGTCCGTCTGGCTGTATCGGCGTGTATGCTCTATGTCGGCCAGGCTACGGATGACGCTCAGGGAGTCGGGGGTGAAATCGTAGAGGAAGTTGTGGGTGTCGAAGAGGGTGAAGTTGTCCTCGCCCTCGAGTTCGAGATCGTCGTTGTCATAGACTACCTCGACGAAGCGCTCCGTGTCATCGCTCTCGACCGTACGCAGGAAGCAGTGGTCGAAGAGGTAGTTGCACTGATAGTCGCTACCCTCCACGATGCTGCCCATGATGACATCCTCGGCATAGCCCGTGATGACACAGTTGAGGAAGTGGGCACGCTCCAGATGGTGATACAGATCACCATTCATGCCGATGGTGTTGCCCATATAGAGGGCATCTCCGCGCGAGGCATCGAAGGGGTAATACTGGGCGATAGTGGTGTGGACAAAGAGATGATCGCCACCCAGGATATCCACACAGTGGCCCAGTGTGTTGCTAATCTGCGTGCCCACAATGCGCGTCACGCAGTCCTGCAACTGCAGACCTACGCCACCCACGTTGTGCACCACACAGTTGGTCATCGTCAGGGCGGGGCGCTGGACAGAAAGGCCCACGGTGGTGCTGTCGCACACGATGCCATAGTCGCCGCTGTGGATGTCGCAGTATGCCAGTTCGTTGTCGAGGCTGGTGCCATAGATATGGATGCCACCCCAGCGGTTGGGTGTGTTGTCGTAGGGCAGATAGGGGAACATGCGGTCTACCCTATCGCCACGCAGCGTGATGGGCTGATCGGGTGTGCCAATGGCCTTGAGTGTGCCATGCAAGAGAATCTCCACGTGGTCGTGCATCATGAGCGTAGTGCCTGGAGCCAGGGTAAGCGTCGCACCGCTGTCCACACGCAGAGAGTCGTAGAGCAGGATGGGACGGGCACTCTGCAGAAGGGTGTCGGCCGAGACGTGGAGACCGCGTATGATGTCGACATCCATGCCATCTGCCGTGAGCACCACGCGCTGCATCTGCCCATTCTCGAGTGTGAAGCGCAACTCGTCCTCGTAGTGGAGGATATCGGTGCCGCCCGTTTCGGGCAAGCATACCTCGAGACGCACATAGATGCTATCCTTGCGGCGCACCTCGTATTCCTCGCCTTCGCCACCACTGAGATACTGGCCGTCCACATTGACACGGAAGAGGCTCGAAGCTCCCTCGCGGAGCTGTACGCGGCTGATGCGCAGTCCCTTGTCGTTCTCGTTGCGCACCATAAGCGTGCGTGTCGTGCTGCTCTGGCCCGCTATAACGGTATCGAAGGCCACAGTGTCCTGACTGAATGTCAGGCGGGCATCTGTGTCCGTGGTCCACGAATCATAGTCATCGCAGCCGACCAAGAAGCCGACCGCGACGATTAAAAGTAATAATAGTTTTATCTTATTCATACGTCCTTATAACGCAGAATCCGTCGTATTATTGCCTTGCCAATAGGGCATCCGGTGTGTCCAGAGGACCTACTTGATATTCTTCAGGATGGCCAGGAGGTGATCCCATACCATCTTGACGGTGGGGATGAGGAGCTTCTCATCGGGGCTGTGTACACCGCGCAGGGTGGGACCTACGCTGATCATGTCCAGGCCGGGATACTTCTCGCTGAAGAGACCGCACTCGAGACCAGCGTGGATGCCGAGCACCTTAGGCTCCTTGTCGAAGAGCTGCTTGTATTGCTCCACGGCCACCTTGAGGAGTTCGCTCTTGGGGTTCATGGCCCATCCGGGATAGCCCTCGCCCACATTGACGCGAGCACCGGCCAGTTCGTAGCATGCCTTCACGGTGTTGCTCATGTTGCGGCGGGCGCTGAGGATGCTGCTGCGCTGGCTGCTATTGACCTGGATAACCTTCTGGTCGGCCAACATATGGATGCTGGCCAGGTTGCTTGATGTCTCCACCAGGTCGATGTTCTGGCAATGAGCAAACTCGCCATTGTCGACAGCCTGGAGGGCACGGATAAGACGGTCGGAGGTCGACTTGTCGATGAGGGTGGCCATGGGGGCAACGCTCTCAAGTTCGAAGCAGACGCTGGGCTCCGTCACACAGTATTCCTCCTCCACCTCAGCGGTATAGACGTTGAGGTCGATACGAAGCTGCTCCTTGTGGCTCATGGGCACGGCCAGGATGCACTCTGCCTCGCGAGGAATGGCATTGTGGAGACCACCGGCTTGGATGTCGGCCAGGCGAACGTCCACCTTTTGCATGGTATCATAGAGGAAGCGCACAAGAAGCTTGTTGGCATTGGCGCGCTTCTTGTTGATATCATCACCGCTATGACCACCGGTGAGACCCTTCACCTTGAGGCGGGCAAAGAAGAGTCCCTCGGGAGCAGTCTCCTCGGTGTAGTCAAACTCGGCCAGGGTGCGGCAACCGCCAGCACAACTGATGAATATCTGACCCTCGTCCTCGCTGTCGAGGTTGATGAGGTAGCGGCCCGACATGAAACCGGGCTTCATACCCTCAGCACCGGTCAGACCGGTCTCCTCATCGCGGGTGAAAACACACTCCAGGGGACCGTGCTCGATATCCTTGGCCTCGAGCACAGCCATCTGCATGGCCATTCCGATGCCGTCATCAGCACCCAGTGTGGTGCCCTTGGCCTTGAGCCACTCGCCGTCCACATAGGTCTGGATGGCGTCGTTGTCGAAGTCAAACTCCACATCGTTGTTCTTCTCACACACCATATCCATGTGGCTCTGCAGGATCACCGTCGGGCGATTCTCATAGCCAGGAGTGGCAGGCTTGCGGATGATGACATTACCTGTCTCGTCGCGCTCGGTGGCGAGACCGAGACCGGCACCATACTGGAGCAGGAAGTCGATAATCTTCTCCTCGCGCTTGCTGGGACGAGGCACTTTATTGACAAGAGCGAAGCAGTCGAAGACGCTCTTGGGCTGAAGCATTTCGGTCATATTCTTTATATTTTAAATGTTCGTTTTGCTAAATTAGGTTAAAAACCCATATTCCAATACTAAGTAATTGCGAATAATAGACTACCTTTGTGGCTGCAAATATACAGATTTATGTTGAAACTCGCACTCATCATCCTCGGAATTGTTGCCATTTCGGTCATACTTTTGTGCATCAAGATGATTCTTATCCCAGGCGCCAAGTTTGGGAGCAGCCACATCGGACACAGCCGCGAAATGCGCAAGCGGGGCATACACTGCGTGCAAAGCATGGACGCCATGGAGCGCCGCGCCAACCCACACCGCGTGGAGGAGCGCAGCAGAAAGTAGGCGGCACCAGGGAATATACACAATAATAAATATATCGAAATGAAAAAGAATTTACTCCGCGCAACCGTGATGTGTGCACTCGTGGCATCCATCGCAAGTTGCAACAAGAGCAACGAAACCACCACCACTACCACTACCGAGGCCAAAGCTGAGCAGCCCGCCTCAAGCGGCAAGATAGCCTACGTAGACCTCGACAGCGTACAGGCCAACTATGAGCTCTGCAAGGAACTGACCGCACAGCTCGAGGAGAAGTCGCTCAAGGCTCAGCAGGAATTGCAGAGCAAGCAGCGTGCCTTCCAGGACCACTACAACTCTATGCAGCAGAAGTACGAGAAGGGACAGTTCACCTCTGAGCAGCAGTTCCAGAACGCACAGGCCAATCTGCAGCGCGAGCAGGAGGCTGGTGCAAAGCGCGAGAGTGAGATACAGGCCGAACTCGCTGAGTTCCAGGCCAAGGGACTGCAGCAGATGAATGATAGCATCAACAACTTCATCGAGAGCTACAACAAGGACAAGAAGTACGACTATATCCTCGTGAAGTCTACCGTGCTCTACGCCAATTCTGCCTGCGACATCACTGCTGACGTCATCAAGGGCCTCAACAAGCGATACAGGAAGTAAGGTTGTAGGTTTTAGGTCGCTTCGCTTTTGAGGCTGTAGGTCTATTTTTTAACAACGGGAAAAACAGAAATAATAATTCAGTTCTTTCTGTTGTTAAACCTACCACCAAACACCTCAAGACCTAAAACCTACCACCTAAAACCTCAAAACCTAAAACCTCAAAAAACAGCCCCCAATGACGATGAAGCACCACAAGTGGCCCCATCTATTGGGGGCATGTTGTATACTGCTCATAGTGGGTCTCATCACGGCCTGCCGCAGCGAGCGCCGCACTGACACTTACTACGGGTGCCAGATGGGCATCACCCTCGACTCCGCCCTCAGAAGTCTTGACCAGGAGGGCATACGCTACCACGACATGGTGCAGGACTCGAGCGTGTGTATCTTTCTCGACAATATCAACGACCACCATGGCGTCCACTTCGATGTCGTGCAGATGTACTTCGACGGCCGCCGTGGCAAGCGTCTGGGCATGGTGGGCTACTCATCGCTGCGTAGCATCGACTCGGAGATTGACTTCCAGACTCTGCGCACCGCTCTGCTCGAGGAATATCGTGACAATACTGTGACCGACAGCGACGGTCTGCTTGAGTGCAAGCGCGGCAGTCTACGCATCCGCCTGGAGCGCATCGACCCCAGAGTCTACCCCGGCGTGTATCTCACCTACACCGACACGCTCTACACCGAGGAGTGAGACGCTCCCACCAGCCGTATTAGTACCATTAGACTCCAAACCTATAATCCCACAATGAAAAAGTTCTTCTGGTGTATGATAGCCATGGGCATGGCCTATGCCATCACCTATCTGATAGATTATATGACGGAGGAGAAGTTAGACATCGTCACCTACCTCCCCCTCTTCTTTATCGCCGTCTACCTCATCGGCATCACGGGCTACCGCACCCTACCATCCACCAATGGCGAACCGCTCACCAAGGACAGAGTGGTGGGCAATATCATCATCTATATGGCCGAAGCCTTCCTCATCACCCTCACCTCCGTAGGCGCGGGCAAGATGGTGGGCGAACTCTATGTATGCAACTGGACTGCCGCCATGCTCGTGCTGGCAGCCCCCTCTGCCTACAAGGTGCGCCACTTCATAGAGGAAGCACAGATAGAGGATAGCGGGGAGTGATTTCACCTCTTAGAAGTTACAGGGGAGTAATAGGGACGAATGACTTGTTGAGGATTCACATAATACGCCCAACGGGATTAAGCGTTGTGCAATGTGCATAATCCCTCCAGTGAGCAGCCCCCTTCTCTCCCCTACATACAAAGCCCCCACAACTCGCGATGGAGCTGTGGGGGCTGGTTTGTATGTAATCAGCGATAAGGGTCAAGGCTTACAGACGGCACGGATTAACCAAGCCCCCACTCCCCCCTCTCGTCCGTCCGTCCAAAACGCTATATATAGGCGTTTTGGACGGACGGACGAGAGAGGGGGGGGGATTTAGAAGTAAAAAAGGGAGTAAAAGGGAAGTTAAAAGGAAGTTATAGGGACGAATGTCTTGTTGCGGATTACTGGTAAGTGTAAATTATGGTTTGTGGGGGAGATTTTGTAACAACGGAACGAGCGGAAAGCCCCCTCTAACTCCCCCAAGGGGGAGAATATCTGATGTGCGGCTACAAATAAATAGCGAACACCTGGAACGCCCTCAGAGACATTCGCCTGGAGGGCGATAT
>CALZKW010000056.1 GCA_945788095.1 uncultured Prevotellaceae bacterium
AAGCAAACACACCACATGCGCCTGGAGGGCGCTACCTCGATGTTCACACGTCGCTGCATCCCAAGGTAGCGCCCTCCAGGCGCTTGTGGTGTGGATCCTTGCACCCCAGGTGCCACTTCGTTCGGCACCTGGGGTTACAGAAATATCGCCCTCCAGGCGATTGTATCTGTTGGCGTTCCAGGTGTTCGCTATTTATTCGTAGCCGCGCATCAGATATTCTCCCCCTTGGGGGAGTTAGAGGGGGCTTTCCGTTCGTTCCGTTGTTCCTCAATCTCCCCCACAAACCATAATTTACCCCCAAAAAGGTTTGTCGGATGAGCCCTATATGTTCTCTCAACGTAGCCTATACAGTCTGTTCTCACAGCCTATACAGTCTGTTGCACCAGCATATATGGTCTGTTGCGCCAGCATATATAGTCTATTGAAGTACTCCTACACAGGTCCTTCCGTACCTCCCATTGTTTCCCAAAATCCCTCCCTCTGGGCAAGCACAAAAAGGAGGCAACCCTAAGGTCGCCTCCTTGCTCTTTTGGTAGCGGGAATGGGACTTGAACCCATGACCTTCGGATTATGAATCCGACGCTCTAACCAGCTGAGCTATCCCGCCATCGTTTCGTTTGCGGTTGCAAAGGTACGTTGAAATTTTGAACTGTGCAAGCAAATGACATAAAAAATTGCAAAAGAATGCGAATTTGTTTGTGCTCTCTCCCGAATTTAGTATCTTTGCACCTCAATAGTTCACGCACACGCCTACGCGAGAGACGCATGCGGGCAGGCTGCATAAAGAGAAACTACACAAATAGCGATGAGAATATTCAAGAGACTTGACGTATATATCCTAAAGGCGTTTCTGCAACTCTTTGCCGGCACGTTCTTCATCAGCCTTTTTGTCTTCTTGATGCAGTTCACGTGGCGCTATGTCGACGAACTCATTGGCAAGGGCCTCAGCACAGAGGTCTTTCTCAAATTCTTCTACTACACCAGCCTCACCCTCGTGCCCATGGCTCTGCCTCTGGCCCTGCTGCTGGCTTCGCTCATCACCTTCGGTAACTTCGGTGAGCGTCTCGAGCTTCTGGCCATGAAGGCCGCCGGTGTGCCCCTGCTGCGCATCCTGCGCCCCATCTTCCTCTTCGTACTCTTTATCTGTGGCTGCAGTTACTACTTCCAGAATGAGATTGGTCCCCACTCCATCCAGGAGCAGGCCCGCCTCGTGTGGTCCATGAAGCAGAAGTCGCCCGAGCTGGAGATTCCCGAGGGTACCTTCTACGACCAGATACCCAACTACAACCTCTACGTGGAGCACAAGGACGTGGGCACGGGTATGCTCTATGGCGTGATGATCTACAGCGTCAAGGACTTCCAGAATGTTATGATCACCCTGGCCGACTCGGCACAGTTGCAGAGCACGGCCGACAAGCAGCACCTCAAGCTGACCCTCTTCTCGGGCGAGCGATTTCAGAATCAGGACACCCAGCAGGGAGGCGTCATGAAGGGCCAGGCCCCCTACATGCGTGAGTCGTTTGTCAAGGAGGTCGACCTCATCGCCTTTGCCGACTCCTTCAACCTCATGGACGCATCCCTCTTTGCGGGCAATGCTGCCACCAAGGGCATCGACGCCATATCGCGTGGCATCGACTCGCTCACCCTGGTCATCGACAGCGCCGGCATACGCAACTACAACGTGGAGCGCATCTCCCATCTCAAGCGCGACCTCTCAGCAGGCCGCAAGGACTCGGCTGCCATCGTCAAGCATGTGGCCAAGAGCACCGTCGACCTGGACACCCTCGTGGCTCACCTGGATGACGAGGGCCGCAAGGAGGTGTGGCGCAACGCCCTGATGCAGGCTCAGCAGGCACAGAACGAGTGTGAATTCCGCGCCATGATGACCAGCGAGTACAACCTCGGCCTGCGTCAGCACTGGGTGGAGTTCTTCAAGAAGTTCACGCTCTCCATGTCCTGCCTCGTCTTCTTCCTCATCGGAGCCCCCCTGGGAGCCATCATCCGCAAGGGCGGTCTGGGTATGCCCGTGGTCATCAGCGTGCTCATCTTCCTCTTCTACTACATCATCAATGTGTCGGGCGAGAAGATGGCCAAGAATGGCGCATGGCCCATAGTGCTGGGCGTCTGGGCCAGTACGTTCGTGCTGCTCCCCATCGGCATGTGGCTTGTCACCAAGGCCAACAAGGACTCGGTGGTGTTCAACATCGAGGGCTACCGCATGTTCTTCCGCCGCCTCTTCGGACTGCGCACCAGCCGTCACATCAACCGCAAGGAGGTCATCATCTACGACCCCGTATACAGTGACATCCGCGAGCGTCTGGTCCTCTTGTGCGACGACTGCGACAGCTACGTTTCCACGGCTCACCTCATGCGCATGCCCAACTACCGCCGCCTCTACTTCGAGTACCAGCGCGACGAGGCTGTCATCGGGCTCAATGAGTGCCTCGAGACACTCATCGGCGAACTCCATAACACCCGCGACAATGCCATACTGGGTTATCTCAACGAGTATCCTGTGCTCGTGACCGATGCCCACACACGCCCCTTCCACAATGCACGCTGGAACAAGGTCGTGGGCATCTTCCTGCCCCTGGGCCTCTACTTCTGGCTCCGCATCTGGCGCTACCGTCTCCGCCTCTGGCGCGACATGCAGCAGATCAAGAAGGTGTCGCAGCGCATCATAGAGCGCATCGATGTCATCGAACCGCTGACGTTGGAGATTCTTTAGGGGGGGGTAAGGGTCTAAAAGGGGAGTGAAAGGGTATGAAAGGGACGATACCTTGGTTGTAAGCTTCCCCCCCCCTGGTAAAATGACAAATAAATACTACAAGAATATAATGGAACAGAACTTTAAACTTAGCAGTATCGAGGAAGCCCTCGAGGACTTCCGTCAGGGTAAGTTCGTCATCGTGGTGGACGACGAGGACCGCGAGAATGAAGGCGACTTCATCACCGCTGCCGAGATGATCACACCCGAGAAGGTCAACTTCATGCTGCAGCATGGACGAGGCGTGCTCTGTGCACCCATCACCATCTCGAGAGCCAAGGAACTGGAACTCGACCACCAGGTGCAGGACAACACCTCTATGCTCGGCACACCCTTCACCGTCACCGTCGACCTGCTCGACGGATGCACCACCGGTGTGAGCGCTCACGACCGTGCCGCCACCATACGCGCCCTGGCCGACCCCACACGCAAGCCCGCCGACTTCGGTCGCCCTGGTCATATCAACCCCCTCTACGCCCAGGATCGCGGCGTGCTCCGACGTGCCGGTCACACTGAGGCTGCCATCGACCTGGCCCGCCTCAGCGGACTCCAGCCCGCATCGGCACTCATCGAGATACTCAATGAGGACGGCACCATGGCACGCATGCCCCAGCTCCAGGAGGTGGCACGCAAGCACGACATGAAGATCATCAGCATCGCCGACCTCATCGCCTATCGTCTCAAGGAGGAGTCCATCGTAGAGATGGGCGTGGAGGCCGATATGCCCACCGAATATGGTCACTTCCGCATCGTGCCCTTCCGCCAGAAGAGCAACGGACTGGAGCACGTGGCCCTCTTCAAGGGCGAGTGGAAGGAAGACGAACCCGTGCTGGTGCGTATGCACAGCAGTTGCATGACCGGCGACATCTTCGGTAGCCGTCGCTGCGACTGTGGCGAACAGCTCCACAAGGCCATGCAACTCATCGAGAAGGAGGGCAAGGGTGTCGTCGTCTACCTCAACCAGGAGGGACGCGGCATCGGACTGATGAACAAGATAGCCGCCTACAAGCTCCAGGAGCAGGGCGAAGACACCGTCGATGCCAACATCCACCTCGGATTCCAGCCCGACGAGCGCGACTACGGCGTGGGAGCCCAGATACTGCGCTACCTCGGCGTGGGCAAGATACGCCTCATCAGCAACAACCCCGTCAAGCGCGTGGGCCTCGAGGGCTACGGACTCGAGATAGTGGACAATGTGCCCATCATCATCGAGCCCAACGACTACAACCGCCGATACCTCGAGACCAAGCGTATCCGCATGGGCCACAAGCTCTAAGCGCACAGCCCCGGACTTCTTGGCCCTCTCCGCAACATTCCCCATCAAGATTCACTCCATTAATTATCCTATATAATATGAGCAACGTATTATCCGACAGACTCAACCGTCTGTCTCCCAGTGCTACCCTGGCCATGAGCCAGCGTAGCAGCGAGTTGAAAGCACAGGGTGTAGACGTCATCAACCTCAGCGTCGGTGAGCCCGACTTCAACACCCCCGACCACATCAAGGCTGCGGCTATCAAGGCCGTGGAGGACAACTGGAGCCGCTACTCACCCGTGCCCGGTTATCCCGGTCTGCGCGAGGCTATCGTCAACAAGCTCAAGAATGAGAACGGACTCGACTATACTCCCGCCCAGATCCTCTGCAGCAATGGTGCCAAGCAGAGCGTCTGCAATGCCATCATGGCCCTGGTCAATGCCGGCGACGAGGTCATCATCCCCGCTCCCTACTGGGTGAGCTATCCCCAGATGGTGAAGCTCGCTGAGGGCGAACCCGTATTCATCGAGGCCACCATCGAGCAGGACTTCAAAATTACCCCCGAGCAGCTCGAGGCTGCCATCACACCCAAGACACGCGCCATCATCCTCTGTTCGCCCTCTAACCCCACCGGTAGCGTATACACCAAGGCCGAACTCGAGGGTCTCAAGAATGTGCTCCTCAAGCACGAGCGTGTCATCGTCATTGCCGACGAGATCTACGAGCACATCAACTACATCGGCGAGCATGCCTCTATGGCTCAGTTTGATGATATCAAGGACCGCGTAGTCATCATCAACGGTGTCAGCAAGGCCTACGCCATGACTGGTTGGCGCATCGGATTCATCGCAGCTCCCGACTGGATCGTGAAGGGCTGCAACAAGCTCCAGGGTCAGTACACCAGCGGTCCCTGCTCAGTGAGCCAGAAGGCTGCCGAGGCTGCCTTTGCAGGCGACCAGCAGTGCGTAGAGGACATGCGTCTGGCCTTCGAGCGTCGCAAGAACCTCATCGTGAAGCTTGCCAAGGAGATACCCGGACTCGAGGTCAACATGCCTCAGGGCGCCTTCTATCTCTTCCCCAAGTGCAGCAGTTTCTTCGGCAAGAAGGATGGCGACCGTGTCATCAACAACAGCACCGACCTGGCCATGTACCTCCTCGAGGTGGGTCATGTAGCCACCGTGGGCGGTGACGCCTTCGGTTCGCCCGAGTGCTTCCGCATGAGCTACGCCACCAGCGATGAGAACATCGTGGAGGCTATGCGCCGCATCAAGGAGACACTGGCTCGTCTGGCATAACACCCCCATAACCGCATAAGGGAGCCCTCTCCTGTAGGGCTCCCTTATGCTTTTTGCAATTAGCCCAATTAGTCTAATTAGCCCAATCCCCCCCCCTACCATGATAAAGAAATACCTTTTAGCTGCTTCCCTGCTTGTGGGAAGCCTCACACACACTTTGGCCCAGGGATGGCCCGCTGAGTATGGCGGCGTCATGCTGCAGGGCTTCTACTGGAACTCTTATACCGACACGCAGTGGAGCTACCTGGAGAGTCAGGCAGACGAGCTCGCCGACTACTTCTCGCTCGTGTGGGTGCCACAGAGCGGCCATTGCGGCACGGCCAACAACATGGGTTACACGCCCCAGTATTACTGGAACCAGAATTCGTCCTTCGGTAGCGAAGCACAGTTGCGTAGCATGATCAGCACCTTCCGCCAAAGGGGTATAGGCACCATAGCCGATGTGGTCATCAATCACCGCAACAACCTTGGCAATGGAGGCAGCTGGGTGGATTATCCCAGCGAGACCTACCAGGGTGAGACCTACCAGATGCTCCCCGGCGACATCTGTGCCAACGATGATGGTGGCGCCACCAAGACTTGGGCCACGCAGCAGGGCATCTCGCTCTCGGCCAATGCCGACACGGGCGAGGACTGGAGCGGCTGCCGCGACCTCGACCACCAGAGCCCCAATGTGCAGCGCGTCATCAAGGCCTACCTCAGCTATCTGCTCGCCGACCTGGGCTATGCGGGCTTCCGCTACGACATGGTCAAGGGCTATGGCGCTGCCTACACCGGCGACTACAACCACGCAGCCGGACCTCAGTTCTCCGTGGGTGAATACTGGGACGGCACCTATAATATAAAGAGGTGGGTGGATGGCACCCGCGTGGATGGCGTGCCCCAGAGCGCAGCCTTCGACTTTCAGTTCCGCTACCGCGTGCGCGATGCCATCAACAACGCTGACTGGACCTCGTTGGCCAGCAACGACATGCTCATCCGCAACGCGGGCTACGACCGCTATGCCGTCACCTTCGTGGAGAATCACGACATGGAGTATCGCTCGGCCTCCGAACAGCAGGACCCCATCCGTAGCGACACCCTCCAGGCCAATGCCTTCCTCCTGGCCATGCCTGGTACACCCTGCGTCTTCCTCCGCCACTGGCAGGACTGCAAGGCGGACATCAAGCGCATGATAGCGGCGCGCCAGATGGCCGGCATCCACAACACCAGCACGGTGCGCCAGCTTATCAGCAACAAGTACTACTACACCCTCGCCACCGAGGGCACCAATGGCCGTCTCATCTGCGTCGTGGGCAGCAAGTCGGCCGTCTCGCCCAGCAACCCCTCGTGGAGCCAGATGCAGGGCGAGCAGCAGGCTGACTACGTGGAGGTTATCACTGGCAAGGGCTACCGCTACATGCTCAGCCGCGACTGCCGCACTCCATGGATTGACGTGCCCAGCGGGGAGTACACACAGGCCTTCACCACCACCGTCAGAGCCGTGGCCCCACAGGGTGCCACCCTCGTCTACACCCTCGACGGCACCATGCCCACACCCTCGAGCACCCCTGTGGCCGATAGCGGCAGCATCACCATCAGCGAGAGTTGCACGCTCAGCGTGGGCCTCGTCGTAGGCGGCAGCGTGGTCAAGACCCTCACACACCGCTATGTGGTCAAGGCCTTCGAGCCCCACACCGCCACGATCTACCTCAAGGATCCCGGTTTCGCGCCCGTCTACTTCTATGCCTGGGACAAGGTGGGCCAGCTCCTCGGTGCGTGGCCCGGCAAGAGCATCACCGCTACCACCACCATCGGGGGCGAGACCTGGTATTATCACACCTTCGATATCCCGGCTCCCGATTACACCTTCAACATCATCTTCAACCGCGGCAGCGGCAAACCACAGACTGTCGATATCGGTAATATCTCCGATGATAAGTACTTCACTGTCAGCGACAACGGCGGCAGCCTGAACTACGCCGACATCACGGAGCAGATGACACCCATCGAGGGCATCGTGGCTCCATCTGCCCCCCTCTCTGAGGCCATCTACGACCTCCAGGGACGCCGCGTGGCCCGCCCCGTGGCAGGTCGTCTCTACATCCGTGGCGGCAAGAAGTATGTGGCACGATAGACGAGGCCTCTCTTATCCTAAATCAAGAATTTGAATAAAAAACCTATACCTATAATTATTATAAGGTAGAAAATGTGTAATTTTGCACCATTAAAATCGTCAACAACTAATTCTATAAAACGATATGGCAGAAACAAAGCGCATTAAGCGTGCACTCGTCAGCGTATTCCACAAGGATGGATTGGACGCAATCATCAAGAGCCTGCACGAGCAGGGTGTAGAGATTCTCTCTACTGGTGGCACACAGACTTTCATCGAGAGTCTCGGTATTCCTTGCAACAAGGTGGAGGACCTCACCACATACCCCAGCATCCTCGGTGGTCGCGTCAAGACCCTTCACCCCAAGGTGTTCGGAGGTATCCTCGGACGTCGCAGCCTCGAGGACGACAAGGCACAGATGGCTAAGTACGAAATCCCCGAGATCGACCTCGTCATCGTAGACCTCTATCCCTTCGAGCAGACCGTGGCCAGTGGTGCAAGCGAGGCAGACATCATCGAGAAGATTGATATCGGCGGCATCAGCCTGATCCGCGCAGCTGCCAAGAACTTCGCCGACGTAGTCATCGTGCCCAGCAAGGCTGAGTACCAGCCCCTCAAGGACATCCTTGACAAGCAGGGCGCTGAGACCACTCTCGAGCAGCGTCGCTGGTTTGCCACTCAGGCATTCGGCGTGAGCAGCCACTACGACACCGCTATCCACGGTTGGTTTGCAAAGTAAATCCTAAACAGACTCTGACAGAATGAAATGGTTTTCTCTCAATAAGGAAATCGCTATGGACCTCGGCACCGCAAACACCATCATCATCACCGATGGTAAGATTGTGGTAGACGAACCAAGCGTTGTGGCTCTCGACCGTAAGACCGACAAGATGATTGCTGTGGGTGAGCGTGCGAAGCTGATGTACGAGAAGACGCATCAGAACATCCGCACCATCCGTCCTCTGCGCGATGGTGTGATTGCCGACTTCAACGCCTGCGAGCAGATGATGCGTGGTCTCATCAAGATGGTACACACCGGTAGCCGCCTCTTCTCGCCCTCTATGCGTATGGTCATCGGTGTGCCCAGTGGCAGCACCGAGGTGGAGCTGCGTGCTGTGCGCGACAGTGCCGAGCATGCAGGTGGCCGCGAGGTATACCTCATCTACGAGCCCATGGCTGCTGCTATCGGTATCGGTATCGACGTGGTAGCCCCCGAGGGCAACATGATAGTCGACATCGGTGGTGGTAGCACGGAGATTGCCGTCATCTCGCTCGGTGGTATCGTGGCCGACAAGAGCCTCCGTATCGCTGGCGACGAACTGACACGCGACATCCAGCAGTACATGAGCAGCCAGCACAACATGAAGGTCAGCGAGCGTATGGCTGAGCGTATCAAGATCAATGTGGGCGCTGCCCTGACAGACCTGGGCGAGAATGCTCCCGAGGACTATGTCGTACACGGACCCAACAAGATTACTGCTCTGCCTATGCAGGTGCCCGTATGCTACCAGGAGATAGCACACTGTATCGAGAAGACTATTGCCAAGATCGAGACAGCCGTGCTCAATGCACTCGAGGAGACTCCCCCCGAGCTCTATGCCGATATCGTCAAGAACGGTATCTACCTCACTGGTGGCGGTGCCCTGCTCCGCGGTCTCGACAAGCGTCTCACCGACAAGATCAATATCCCCTTCCACATCGCAGAGGATCCCCTCCACAGCGTGGCCAAGGGTACAGGCGTAGCGCTCAAGAACATCCACAACTTCACGTTCCTTATGTAATCCCGTATGCGCGACATACTCGACAGACTTACAAGCAATGCCCACTGGTTGGTTTTCATCTTATTGGAAATAATCAGTGGGATTCTGCTTTTCAATTACAACCGTTACCAGAGCAGCATCTTCTTTACGCAGGCCAATGCGCTCGTGGCTACGATTCAGGATTGGGAGGCAGGTGCACTGTCGTTTATACAGTTGCGCAGCACCAATCGCGAACTGGTGGCCGAGAATGTGGCCCTGCAGGCCAATCTCGACAGTCTGCGACGCCAACTCATGGCCCAGGGAGCCGACACCACCGACCTCGACCGCCGTATGCGCAGCGCCATCAAGGGGCTCCGCACCATCGAGGCACACGTCATCAACAACAGTGTGCACCGCAAGAACAACTTCATGACCATCAATCGCGGCACCAGCGATGGTGTGCGTCCTGAGATGGGAGTGGTGAGCGGCGATGGCGTGGTCGGTATTGTCTATTCGTGCAGTCCGCACTACAGCCTCGTGCTGCCTGTGCTCAACAGTCGCTCGGAGATCAGTTGCCGCCTTCGTGGCAGCGACTTTTTCGGCTATCTGCGCTGGGAGGGTGGCAGCAGTCTTGAGGCCTACCTCGAGGAGGTGCCCCACCACGCCAAGTTCAAGAAGGGTGATGTGGTGGAGACCAGCGGATTCTCAGAGGTATTCCCCCCAGGCATGTATGTGGGCAAGGTGGTGGGCAAGGTGAAGAGCACCGATGGACTCTCATACCGCATCAAGGTGCGCCTGGGCTGCGACCAGTCCCTGGTGCGCGACGTCATCGTCTTCTCCAACACACATCGCGAGGAGATCGACACACTCCAGCTCCAGGTCATCGACCTCGAACAAGAGGAGATGAAGCACATCGAGGCTGAAAAGAAAGAAGAAGCAGAAGCAGCCAAATCAGAATAATCCCAAGGCCCCGTCTTTGTCTGGACAATACGGAGATTCCGGTCATTCCCCTACCGCCCTATGATAAACGATTCATTCAAGCGATTCATACAGATGATGGTGCTGCTGGCATTGCAGATGCTGGTGTTCAACCATATACACCTTGGAGGGTATGCTCCCCCCCTGGTCTATGTGGCCCTGCTCCTCTACATCCCCCTCAATGCGCCCCGTGTGCCCAATCTGATATGGGCCTTTGTCATGGGTCTGCTTGTCGACATCACCAACACCACACCCGGCGTGGGCGCTGCTGCCATGACTGTGGCCGCCATGTGTCAGCCCACATTGCTCAAGATGATGATGCCCCGCGACGCCACTGACACCATCTCTCCCTCTTATGCCAGCATGGGTGTGGGCAACCACATGCGCTATGCTGCCATACTCATTGCCATCCACCACATCGTATATTTCATGCTCGATTTCTTCTCCTTCCACGACGTCGGCGAGTTTTTCCTCTATGCCCTGAGCAGTTATGCCCTCACCCTCGTGCTCGTGTTGCTGATGGAGCGAATGAGGAGCTAATCCCTCTTGTGCCATGCGATTCATCGCATGGTCATTTTTATTTCTTATCTACATATTAATCTAAGGATGGACAAAGACTACCGTTTAGAGAAGCGTAAGTATGTGCTGGGAGGACTCGTTCTCCTGGTGGTCATCGTCTTTGTCTGTCGTCTGATGTCCCTCCAGCTCTTTGGCGACTATGCTGAGAAGGCGGACAGCAATGCCCTGCTGCGACGCATCAAGTATCCCGCTCGAGGCACCATCTACGACCGCAAGGGGCAGCTCATCGTCTACGACGAACCCTCGTACGACATCATGGTCGTCATGCAGGAGCAGCATGGCGTCGACACCATGGCGCTGTGCAAGTCGCTCGGCATCACCCGCGAGTGGTACATACAGCGCATGGACGAAATCAAGGATCCCACCAAGAATCCCAACTACAGCCGCTTCACCCAGCAACTCTTCATCAATCAGATACGCCCTGAGGCCTACAGCAGTTTCCAGGAGAAGCGTTTCCGATTCCCAGGCTTCTATGTGCAGAAGCGCAGCGTGCGCCGCTATTGCACCACTTCGGCAGCCCATGTGCTGGGCGATGTGGGCGAGGTGTCGCCATCCGACATTGAGGAGGACGACTACTACCGCAATGGCGACTACATCGGCAAGACGGGTGTGGAGCGCAGCTACGAACAGCAGTTGCGAGGCTTCAAGGGCCAGGAGGTCCTGCTGCGCGATGTGCGTGGCCGCATCAAGGGCAGCTACCAGCAGGGGCGCCATGACGTGCTCCCCATAGCCGGCAAGGACCTCACGCTGAGCCTCGACCTGCGCCTGCAGGAACTCGGCGAGCACCTCATGCAGGGCAAGATGGGCGCCATCGTGGCCATCGAACCCTCCACGGGCGAGATACTCTGCATGGTGTCAGCACCCTCATACAACCCCAATGCCCTCACCGGCAAACTGCGAGGCAAGAATTCCTCCTACCTGCAGCGCGACCCCAACAAACCGCTTCTCAACCGTGCCATACAGGGCCAGTACCCACCCGGCAGTACCTTCAAGACCAGTCAGGGACTGATGTTCCTCCAGGAGGGCATCATCGACAGCCTCACCACCCAGTATCCCTGTTCCGGAGGTTTCCGATGCAAGGGTATGCGCGTGGGCTGCCACGGACATGCCGCCCCTCTGTCCCTGGTGCCCGCCATAGCCACCTCGTGCAACGGATACTTCTGCTGGGGACTCTACTACATGCTGGGCGACCGCAAGAAGTACCCCACCATCCAGGATGCCATGACCGTGTGGAAGGACTACATGGTGAGCATGGGCTTCGGCTACAAACTCGATGTCGACCTGCCCGGAGAGAAGCGCGGACTGATACCCAACGCACAGTTCTACGACAATGCCTTCGGCGAGTGGAACCCACTCTCGGTCATCTCCATCGCCATCGGTCAGGGCGAGGTGACGCTCACCCCCCTGCAGATAGCCAATCTCTGCGCCACCATAGCCAACAGGGGTTACTACATACGCCCCCATGTGGTCAAGAAGGTGCATGGCGAACCGCTCGACACCTTCTACACCAACAAGCACTACACCAAGGTCAAGGCCGACAACTACCGAGCCGTGGTGCGTGGCATGCGCAAGGCCGTGCAGGGCGGTACCTGTAAGGGGGCCAACACCCCCCACTATGCCGTGTGTGGCAAGACGGGTACGGCGCAAAACCGCGGACGTGACCACTCCATCTTCATGGGCTTTGCGCCTATGGACAAACCGGAGATAGCCGTGGCGGTCTATGTCGAGAATGGTGGATTCGGTGCCACCTTCGGCGTGCCTATCGGTGCTCTCATGATGGAGCAGTATCTCACCGACTCGCTCAGCAACAGCAGTCAGCAGAGGGCCGACCGCATCGCCTCGCTCAAGATAGACTACAGTCAGGCCAGCAAGACGCCCAAGAAATAGTGGCCCCTACACCTCACCCAAAAAAGACCCGGGGCTTGGCGACTCAAGACCCGGGTTTCAGCACCCTCAGGACCCGGGTTTCAGCACCCCTAAGACCCGGGTTTCATTTCACCAAGACCCGGGGCTTGTCTCATCAGGGCCCATATCTCCGCCGCTCAGCACCTACGGACTGCCCCGGCAGCGGCCCAATCCCCCTCATATTGACATATCATCATCGGACAAATGTTACAGAAAAAGAGCATATTGCAGTCGCTCGACTGGTTCACGGTCATCATCTACGTCATACTCCTGGCGTTGGGGTGGATGAGCGTGTGCGGTGCCAGCTACGATGTGGAGCAGGGCAACAGCATCTTCGACTTCGCCACACGTAGCGGCAAGCAGCTGATGTGGATAGGCACGGCCTTCCTCCTCGCCACAGTCATCCTCTCTATCGACGAGAGGGTCTACGAGAACCTCTCACATGTGCTCTACGGCGGATTCATGGTGCTGCTACTCATCACGCCGCTCCTGGCCCGCGACACCAAGGGTAGCCTCTCGTGGATCGACCTCGGTGCGGTCAAGATACAGCCAGCCGAGTTTGCCAAGTTTGCCGTGGCGCTCTTTGTGGCGCGTTTCATCAGCACCTACAACCTCAACCTCAGCCGCACCAGCGCCCTCATACGCTGCGCTGCTGTGGTCTTCCTGCCCATTGCCCTCATCATCCTGGAGAAGGAGACCGGTAGCGCCCTGGTCTACTTCGCCTTCTTCCTGATGTTCTATCGCGAGGGCATGCCCGGCAGCATACTTTTCACGGGCTTCGCCATGGTCTTCTATTTCGTGGTCGGCATACGCTATGCTGACCAGCCCCTCTTCAGTCTCGTGGAGTCGAGCCTCGGCACCAGCATCGTGCTGGCCACCATACTGGTCTTCACAGCCGCTTTGGTGCGTGTCTACACCCCCAGGATGGCCCCCTTCTACTGGATTTTGGGCGGCGGACTCTCCGTATCGACCATAGCACTCCTCTTTGCCCTCTACGTCATCCCCTTCGATGTCGTCATCGTGCAGGTCATCGTCAGCCTCGTCGTGGTCGGTTATCTGCTCTACCTTGCCCTGCGCGAACGAATGTCGCAGTATGGTCTTATAGCCCTCTTCTCGCTCGGGTCTATGGGCTTCTTCTACTCAGCCGACTATGTGCTCGACAATGTCATGCAGCCCCATCAGCAGGCGCGTATCAAACTCATCCTCGGTCTCGACGACGACCCACGTGGCATTGGCTACAATGTCAACCAGGCCAAGATAGCCATCGGTTCGGGTGGCGCCACGGGCAAGGGTTTCATGAAGGGCACGCAGACCAAGCTCAAGTATGTGCCCGAGCAGGACACCGACTTCATCTACTGCACCGTGGGCGAGGAGCAGGGGTTCCTGGGCAGCACCACCGTGCTGGTACTCTTCCTCCTGCTCATCTGGCGCCTCATACACCTGGCCGAGCGCCAGATCTACACCTTCGGCCGTGTCTACGGCTACTGTGTGCTGAGCATCTTCTTCTTCCACCTCTTCATCAATGTCGGCATGGTCTTGGGCCTCACCCCCGTCATCGGCATCCCGCTCCCCTTCTTCAGCTACGGTGGTTCGTCGCTATGGGGATTCACCATCCTCCTATTCATCTTCCTGCGCATCGACGCCTCGCGCAACCGCACACGCAAGTAACTTTCCCGTACTTGCGAAAATCGCATTTTTCCACCCATCCCCCAGTGCGCTCCGAAATACGCGATTTTCAGAGCGCACTTTTTAATGAAAATGCCGCAACACGCCCCCGCTCGGCATCTCTAAGAGTGACGCTTAGCGAGCGAAGCGGGTCTAAGAAAGGGGCAGAAGAACATAGCCCAGGGTAGAGTGAGCGTAGCGAGCGACACCCTGGGTATACGGCGCAAAACGTTATCGATGGTGGGTATGCCCTCTATCCGGCAGCACCTCCGGTGCAACCGGTTACTCATCGCTCGCTGCGCTCGCTGTACTGGCTTCCAGCCAGAACGCCTCACGCCCCTTACCATCCTCTTTTTATTTATTAGCTCCTATTTTTATTATCTCTTATTTATTGATGTTTTATACCCCGCACCTCCCCCATAAACTCTAATTTTGCCAGCGGGCTATTGTCTCGGAGGGCGGTCCTAAATTTATTCATGTAATTCTTAGACCCGCTTCGCTCGCTAAGCTACCCCCGTCGGTCAGAGCACTGACCTCCCCAAAATGTGGCACGCTGTGACATTTAGTCACAGCTATGAATGCCTCATTTTGCCTTCGTCGCCGAGCGCTTGCCCGTTGACTTCGTCGAGCTAAACCTTCTTGTTAAAATACCTTTTCCGTTCGTTCCGTTGTTTATCTCCTCACTAAACAGGTGAGCCCCTAAATCGCCGCTCATATTCGCCAACTATCCAGCATTTGCTGGCCAACTGAGCGTCATGCACGCGCCAACCAACACATCCCTGGTCGCCAATCTTAGGGCAGGGGAGGATCAGCGTACGTATGCCCCGATGTGCTGTACCATATATCCTGTTGCAGCGCACCATATAAGCTGTTGCGCCAAACAGTGTAGTTCGTGACCTCAGACCATATATGCTACTCCGCCCCCCCCACCCATCCTCCCCTGGGGACTGTAGTGGGGTACTCCTCCCCCTCATATATATCATCTCATATATATCAGTTACACCATCTCATATATATCAGTTGCCCCATCTCATA
>CALZKW010000057.1 GCA_945788095.1 uncultured Prevotellaceae bacterium
AAGTTGTCGGTGTCATCCAAAGTCATTCTGGAACACATCAGCATAAGCGTTGTTCGAAAGAGTTCTTTGAGGTTCATCCGACATTTCGAGTGATAGAATAAGATTAATGGCATAAAACGAAGAAAACCGCTGAACGTTCAGTATCTTTGAATAAGCACAAACAAACATACTTGGCCAGACCTTGCTGCGTTTCCTAATCGTTTTATCTTAATCCCTTTGAGAAAGTCGGGTAGGGGCTTTATGGACGTCCTCGTTGTTATTCGCGTTTATTTAGTACAAGTGTTTCTGTGTACTTCGCTGTTTCTGTTTTTGTCGCTGGTATTTCTTGCTTGTTATGCGTCAGTTGCTACTGACAAAATGCTCATCGTTGGGGTAGGGTAGCGTTACTATTTGTCAAGACAAAATGGTGACTGTTCGTGTCGATATTTATGATTTTTTAGTGATAAATATTCCGTTTTGGTGTCATTTAGCATGCTATTTTACATTTTTTTACAGAAAGAGGGCGGAGTTTCGCTAAAAAGAGTTATCTTTGCGCCCGTATTATTGTGCCTACATGTTTACTAAAGTAAATAAGACACTGGTAAAAAGATGTGCTAAGCCACCTATATGAATAAGGTATAGACTGCCGGGCCCAGCGATGTGCCATTGGTCTGTGTGCGGCCATCCACCGAGAATTGAGAGAAAACAAAACAAAATAAATTAATTAATCAATCAAACAAACATGGGTAAAAAATTAGGATTGTTCCTTGCCTGTCTCTTTGCGACAAGCATGGCGTTCGCCCAGAAGTTGGTGACAGGTACTGTTGTCGACGAGGAAACCGGCGAACCACTTCCTGGTGCTACCGTCAAGGTTAAGAACTCTGATCAGGGTGTCCTAACCGATATGGACGGTAAGTTCACATTCAAGCATCTGCCAGCCAATGCCAAGACTCTGGTGGTTTCATTCATGGGAATGGAGACCAAGGAGGTGAGCGTAAAGGGTGGCAACATTCACGTTTCACTTGTTTCTAACGACAAGATCCTCGATGAGGTGATGGTCGTAGCCTACGGTACCGCTACCAAGGCTAAGTTTACTGGTTCGGCCGCTGTTGTTGACAATAGCAAGATTGAGGCTATCGCCAGTACCAACGCCCTCGACGCTATTACTGGTAACGTAGCCGGTGTGGAAGTTTACAACGCTACCGGTGACCCCACCAACGCCAGCCCCGCCATGCGTATCCGTGGTATTTCTTCTATTAGTGCTGGTACCAGCCCCCTCATCGTAGTCGATGGTACTCCCTACGGTGGTGACATGAACTCTATCAATACCAACGATATTGAGAGCATGACCGTGCTGAAGGATGCTGCCGCCAACGCCCTCTATGGTAGCCGTGCTGCCAATGGTGTCATCATGATTACCACCAAGAAGGGTAAGCAGGGTGGTGCTAAGGTTAACCTCGACGCAAGCTGGGGCTCTAACAGCCGCGCTCAGCGTCAGTACAAGACCATTAAGAACCCCGCACAGTACATCGAGACTTACGCTAATGCCCTCAATAACTATGCCCAGAACGCTCTCGGCATGACTCCCGAGGCTGCCAACGTATGGATCAACCAGAATATCACCACCAACGGCGGTTATGGTCTGGGTACCAACATCTACAACCTCCCTGCAGGTCAGAGCCTCATCGGTACCAACGGTCGCCTCAATCCCAACGCTCAGCTGGGCTATGTCACCAACTATAATGGTCAGGACTTCCTCCTCACTCCCGATAACTGGATGGACGAGACCTACTTCACCTCTCTCCGTCAGGACTACAACCTGACCGTGAGCAACGCTACCGAGAATAGCAACTTCTATGCTAACTTCAACTACCTCAACAACAAGGGTATCACCAACAACTCTGGTTATGAGACTCTTGGCGGTCGTTTGAAGGCTGAGATTCAGGCTAAGCCTTGGTTGAAGGTGGGTGCCAACATGACCTTCGCACACTACAATGGTCAGCGCGTTAGCAGCGATGGTTCGTCTAACTCTTCAGACAACCCCTTCGCTGTAGCTACCCAAGTGGCTCCTATCTATCCTATGTACATACGCGATGGCCAGGGCCGCATCATGGTGGATGCCAACGGCTTCCAGATGTACGACTGGGGTGATGGCAAGAACGCAGGCTACATCCGTCCCTACCTCCCCGGTTCTAACGCCGTTCAGGCTGCTATCCTCGACGAGAACAGCTTCGAGGGTAACTCTATGAACGTAAACGGCTATGCCGAGATCCGCTTCCTCAAGGACTTCAAATTCACTACTTCAAATACTGTAAACCTCGACGAGACTCGTGCTACCGGCCTCATCAATGGTTACTATGGTAGCTACGCCAGCAGCCAGGGTATCCTCAGCAAGGGCCACAGCCGCGGTCTGGCTTACACCTACCAGCAACTGCTCACCTGGGGCCACGTATATGGTCAGCACGACGTTGACGTACTGCTCGGTCACGAGTACTACCGCAACAACAGCTACTCTCTGAGCGCTTCTAAGAACAACCAGTTCGATCCCAACAACAACGAGCTCTCTGGTGCTATCAACGACCAGAGCAAGGCTGCTTCTTCACGTGGTTACTACAACACCGAGGGTTACTTCGCTCGTGCACAGTACAACTACGCCCAGAAGTACTTCCTCTCTGCATCAGTACGTCGCGACGCTTCAAGTTGCTTCGCTAAGACAGGCGGCCGCTGGTGGGGTAACTTCTACTCAGCAGGTGCTGCTTGGGTGATTTCACAGGAGAAGTTCATGGAGAATGTGAAGTGGATCAACCTCCTCAAGCTCAAGGCTTCATACGGTGAGAATGGTAACGACGCCATCGGTTCATTCCGCTACACCAACACCTATATCATTGGTAACTCAAACGGTAACCCTTCTGCCACTCCCGGCACCATGGGTAACCTCGACATCAAGTGGGAGAAGAACGGTAACCTCAACACCGGTATCGAGTTCGAACTCTTCAAGGGTCGTCTCAATGGAGGTATCGAGTACTTCTGGCGCAAGACCTCTGATATGCTCTACTGGTTCTCTACCCCCAGCTCTCTCGGTTGGACTGGCTACTATGCTAACGTCGGTGACATGAAGAACCAGGGTGTGGAGGTTGAGTTGAACGCTGACCTCGTTCGCACCAAGAACGTTAAGTGGAACGTAGGTGTTAACCTTACTCACTACCAGAACAAGATTACCTACATGCCCGAGGATAAGAAGACCCAGGAGGCTTACGACTTCGACCACAACCTCTTCCGTGGTTATGCTTCAGGCAACAACTTCCTCTCTGAGGGTCTTGACCGCTACACCTATTACACCCACATGTATGCAGGTGTATACAACAAGAATACCTACATGAACACCTTCACTCAGGCAGAGAAGGATGCAGGTCTTGCTGTATACGATCCCTCTAAGGAGGGCCTCTCACTCTGGTGGAAGCAGGACATCGAGACCATGTACCAGAAGGATGCTCTCGGCAACGACATCCTCGATGCTTATGGCGACAAGGTGCCCCTCAAGGATTCAGAGGGTAACGTAGTGACCAAATACCACGGCAACGTGATGACTACCAACTATAGCGACGCTTCAGAGTATGTTACTTCTGCTAAGCTGACTCCCGCTCTCTATGGTGGTTTCAACACTCGCCTCGATGCTTATGGTTTCGACCTCTATGTCAACTTCGCATACCAGATTGGTGGCAAGGTGATCGATAGCGACTACGCTTCGTTCATGGGTTCTCCCACCTCAAGCAGCAAGGGTAGCAACTTCCACGCTGACATCCTCAATGCTTGGAGCCAGGACAACCAGGATTCTAACATCCCCCGCTTCCAGTTCCAGGATACCTACACCAATGGTACTTCTACCCGCTTCCTGACCAAGGCTTCTTACCTCAGCCTCCAGAATATCACCCTTGGCTACACCCTCCCCGCTGCCCTCACCAAGAAGGCTAAGCTCGAGAAGGTACGCATCTATGCTAACGCCAACAACGTGTTCCTTTGGTCTAAACGTCAGGGTCTCGATCCCCGCGTGGCTATGTACAACGGTGGTTCAGGTACCTCTTCATACTACTCACCCATCCGTACTATCAGCGGTGGTGTAAACATTGTTTTCTAATCCTAAATACAGCATTCGAAGATGAAATATATTGCTAAAATATTCGCACTTACAGCCATGGCCGGCTCTGTGGCTATGACCAGCTGTATGGACGAGGCTGTGCCCTATAGCTCAACTGCCACTCAGCAGCAGCTGGGTCAGTCGAGCAAGGCAACCGAGGCTTTGGTATACGCCATGCCCGCCTTCTTCAACAACTTTGCAACTTATAGCTCAGACATCCACTACGACTGGGGTTACGGTTCGCTCATGCACATCCGCGACGTCATGACCAACGACCTCACCGTAGTGAGCAGCGGTTACAACTGGTATTCAAGCTTTGCGTCTGTCAACAACCTCGACTCACGCTACGTAACCTGCTACTTCCCTTGGGCATACTACTACCAGGCTATCCAGACCGCCAATGGTACCATCGGTGCTCTGAAGCCCATCGAGGCTAACCTCAACGACCCCCAGAAGGGTCAGTTGGCTATGGGTTATGCCTTCCGTGCCCTCTTCTATCTCGATGCCGCTCAGTGGTATGAGTTCCTCCCCAGCGATGTATTGCAGCAGAATGAGTCTGGTAATAACATCACTAACCTCACTATGCCCATCGTGACCGAGACCACCACCGAGGCAGAGTCGCGCAACAATCCCCGCGTGTCTCGCGATTCGATGATCAACTTCATCATCGCTGACCTCGACTATGCCGAGCAGCACATCTCAAAGAGCAACCGTGGCACCAACAAGACTCTGCCCGACCTCGCTTGTGTATATGGTCTGAAGGCTCGTGCTTATCTCTGGGTTGAGGACTATGCCAACGCAGAGCTCTACGCTCGCAAGGCTATCGACCTTGGCCAGAACCAGCCCCTCACCAAGGACCAGTGGCTCAGCACCACTAAGGGTTTCAACGACATGAGCGTATCTTCATGGATGTGGGCAAGCAACACTACCAAGGAGGACGACGTCGTGAAGACTGGTATCCTCAACTGGACCAGCTGGATGAGCAACGAGGCTCAGTATGGCTATGCTGGTGCAGGTCCTTACAACATGATTACCTCTGAGCTCTACAACAAGATTTCTGACAACGACTTCCGCAAGCTCTCTTACAAGGCTCCCGCTGGTTCTGTACTCGAGGGTCACGAGCCCGTTATCGATGCAGACTTCGCAGCTGAGCTCCCCGCTTACAGCTCATTCAAGTTCCGTCCCGGTAACGGCGACACAGGCGAGTCTACCGTTGGTAGTGTAGGTTCATTCCCCGTGATGCGTATCGAGGAGATGTATCTCATCGAGGCTGAGGCAGCCGCTCACCAGGACGAGGCACGCGGTGCTCAGTTGCTCACCGACTTCGTCACCACCTATCGTTATCCCGAGTATTCAATCGGTGCCAACGCCAACGTGCTCGACGAGTGCTTCACTCAGAAGCGTATCGAGCTTTGGGGTGAGGGTCTGATCGCTTACGACTACAAGCGTCTCGACAAGAGCGTTGACCGTACTCTGAGCGTTAACATCACCTCTGGTACTGAGAACCTCAAGACCAATGGTCGTCCTGCATGGTTGACTCTGGTTATCCCCAACAGCGAGGTGAACAACAATAAGGCTCTTAAGGGCTTCAACAACCCCGATCCTTGCAACAAGTACACTCCTGTACAGTAATCAATACCACTCTCCATCCCCAAGGCTAAGTGTTTCCCGTGTGGGTGCACTTGCCAAGGAGGAGAGATTGATAAACCTTATTAATAGAATAAAGCAATGAAAATAGTTAAAAGACTTATTGCCGCTGCAATGGTTCTTCCTATGCTCGCAGGTGTGACTGCTTGTAAGGACGAATTTGCAGAATATAGCGCTCCTGAGCAGCTGAGTCAGGCACAGGTATATTTCCCTGTGACCAACTCGCAGACGGTAGAGCTTCCCTCGCTCGATGGTAGCTACTCTATCTCTATCTCGCGCGTTGACTCTACCCAGGCGCTCAACGTACCCTTCACCGTGACTTGCTCTTCTGACAAGTATACCATCCCCACCTCAGTACAGTTTACTGAGGGCCAGAAGGATGCTGATATCACCTTCACCTATGCCAACCTCGAGTATGATGACTTTGACACCATCACCGTGGCTCTCCCTGATGACATCGCCAACCCCTACGGCGTACAGAAGTACACCTTCGTGGTAGGTTGCCCCGCACCCTGGACTCCCTGGTGCTACACCAAGGGCCAGTGGGTAAATGCTGGTATGGATCCCGAGGCATGGCCTCTGTCGCAGACCGCTACCACCTGTACCTACACCTACAGTATTATCTTCACGGGTAATGATACCGACCTGCCCATCTCTTACCGTCAGTCTACCCTCGATCCTGAGGCTGCACAGATCCGTATTGAGAACTGGTGCAACGGCGAGACCATCATCCTCGACTACAACCCCACCACCAAGAAAATCTACATTGAGCCTCAGTTCACTGGCTTCACCGATGATGGCGTAGGTGACTTTTATCTCACCGACGTAACTCACTGGCAGGGTCGCGAGATTGCTGGCTACGAGAGTTACTACGATCCCACCACCGGCCTCATCAGCCTCTGCACCGCTTGGATGGCTAACGAGAATCACGCTTCTTGCTACGGTTATGGCTACGAGTACATCCAGCTCGATGGTTTCTATATCCCCAACTATGAGTTCAACGCTACTATGGAGGGTATCCTCACCGACGTACTCGGTCAGCCCAATGCTTTGGTCAACATCGCCAATATCGGTCAGGACGTAGAGGCTATCAAGGCTTACATTGTAGCCTCTGACGTAGATCCCTCAGCTGTAGCTGACGCTCTTGCTGCAGGCGACGTTGAGGGTGTTGACATCGTGGAGGGCAACAACCGCATCGCTATCGACTCAGAGCTTTCTGGTTCGCTCATCGTAGTTCTCGCTGGTATCACCGAGGGTGAGGTAGTCAATGTTAAGGCTCTGCCCTTCGAGTTCTATGGTAGCGGCAACGCAAGCCCCTGGAAGAACCTTGGTATCGGATTGTTCCAGGACGACATCATTCTGCCCAACTTTACCGAGGACGGCAGCTATGATGCTTGGGAGGTACAGATTCAGGAGAGCACCGAGACTCCCGGTCTCTATCGTCTCATCGATCCTTATGGACCAGGTGTTAACCCCTACTACGAGGCTCTCGAGAGTGTAGGTGTTCAGATGCCTGGCAAAGGCAAGTACCTCTACATCAACGCTTGCAAGAGCAATGGTGTATACATCGAGCACCAGTCACTCGGCATCGACTGGGGTAAGGGCGACTGCGGTTTCGTGACCGAGGCTGCTATGTACCTCTCAAACTATCCCATCGAGGAGATTATCGAGGCCGGTCTTACTGGTAAGGTTCAGGATGGTATAATCACCTTCCCCGCATTCTACGTCCTCGATGAGAATGATCAGCCCACTGAGGATATCTACCAGGGTTACCTGACCCTCAACGGTCAGTTGGCTTACTACTCTGGCTTCAACGGCAAGGTTTCTGTTCTCCTCCCCGAGGCTTACACTCCTGCTCAGCAGGCTAAGCACGCTGTGGCTCGTCACTTCTCACTCAACGCTAAGATGGGAGGCCGTGGCATCAGCAAGCAGAAGCGCGTAAGCCGCATCCTCGGTACTGTAGAGTTCCAGGCTAAGTAATCAGTTTCCTCTCTTTATATCAATCCAAGGGCGTGTCACTATCCGTGGCGCGCCCTTGTGCTTTTTGTGTACTATGGTGGCACATTCTGGTATGTGGCTGTAGTTTTGGTGCCCCTCATTTTGCTGTATCCCGATTTATTCGTACCTTTGGGCGATTTTTCGCCTCATAGGCAAATACTCATTAGCAAACATTAAACAAAATGAATAAGCACTTTACACTATTTATCCTCATGCTGCTCAGCGCCACCATCGCATGGGCTGTACCAGCATTGCCTGGCAAGAAGAAGTCTGTCGTGACTCACGACGGAAAGAGCATCCAGGTCACTCTCCACGGAGACGAGAATTTCAATTATTGGCTCGACAGCGAGGGCAACGGCTACAGCGTATCGCTCAGCAACCTCGCCACACGCCTCACTGCCGCACAGATGGAGGCAGGTCGCAGCTATGCCAAGCAGACATACTTCAGCAGCCAGAAGCGCCGTGCAGCACGTCGCAAGAGCATCGGCCAGTTCCAGCCCCTCACCGGTAAGAAGAAGGGCTTGGTCATTCTGATGCAGTATGCCGACGTTAAGTTTGTCACTCCTCAGCCCTCTCATGCCTTCAATGACCTCTTCAATAAGAAGAATTACTATGAGAATGGCGTCACTGGTAGCGTCTACGACTACTTCTTCGCTCAGAGTTATGGTAAGTTTGAGCTCGACTTCGATGTCGTAGGTCCCTATACTGCCCAGCATAATATGGCCTACTATGGTGGCAACAATGATGAGGGTCGCGACAATAATCCCCGTGCCCTTATCAAGGAGGCCATCGACCAAGCTGATGCCGAGGTCAACTTTGCCGACTATGACTGGGACGGCAATGGTGAGGTAGACCAGATCTTCGTTATCTATGCAGGCTATGGCCCTAACTTCGGTAGTAATCCCGACAATATCTGGCCCCACGAGAGCACACTCTGGGAGGAACCCGTATATCGCGACGGCAAACTGCTCTACACCTATGCATGTAGCTGCGAGCTCTATGGTGTATCGGGCAATCAGATTGACGGTATCGGTACCGCTTGTCACGAGTTCAGCCATTGCCTCGGTTACCCCGACCTCTACGATACCTCTGGTTCTGACAAACTCCTTGGCCCCATGCAGTGGGATGTGATGTGCAATGGTAGCTACAACAACCGCAGCCGCACCCCATCAGGCTACACCTCATACGAGCGCTGGATGGCCGGTTGGCTTGAGCCCGTCGAGGTGACCAGCGAGATGAAGGTATCCGATATGAAGGCCCTCGTGGATGCTCCTGAGGCATACGTGCTCTACAACGAGCGCAACCGCAATGAGTTCTACTTGCTCGAGAATCGCCAGCAGAAGGGCTTCGATGCCGCCATCGATGGTCATGGCCTCGTGGTGCTCCATGTAGATTACGATAAGAATGTGTGGGACAACAATAGTGTCAATTCCGGCGACTATGACCGCGTCACCATCATCCCTGCCGATGGACTCAAGTCGGAGGGTACGCTGAGCGGTGACCCCTTCCCCGGCACCAGCGGTGTGACTGCTTTGACTGACTACACCACACCTGCTGCCAAGCTCAACAACTTCAATACCGGCAACTCGAAGCTTATGCACAAGCCTATCGAGTGCATCACCGAGAAGGACGGCCTCATCTCTATGTGGCTCTGTGCTCCCACCCTGACAGCTCCCGAGTATTCACAGGCCGTGTGGTCGGAGGACAATACCTCGGTAGATGTAAGCTGGAACCCCGTGACACGTGCCAAGCAGTACGAACTCATCCTCACTGGTAATCCCAAGAAGGCTGGTGCTGAGGAGGCTAAGTTTGTCAGCGAGGACTTCTCCGGCTGCATCAGCAACTCTATCGGATTTTCGGATATTGGCAAGAAGCTCGACAACTATTTCAAGACCACTGGTTGGAGCGGAACATCTCTTTACACCTCACCCGATGGTCTGCGTGTCGGCACCTCTTCCAAGGCTGGCGTGCTCCAGAGCCCCGTCTTCAATGGATGCACCACAGGTGATGTCACCTTCGTGCTCAATGTCAAGCCTATCAAGGCGGATACAAAGGTGACCGGTATCATCAAGGTGGCCACCAACTCAGCTGACACCCGCCACGACATCCCCTTCGAGTTCAAGAGCGAGACTACCCTCGTGCTCCACACCTCGGCCAAGCTCTACGATGTGTTCCGCCTCTACATCCAGCCCGAGGCCGGTATGACTCTCAGCGGCATGTATCTCTACGATGGCAACTTCTCTGAGGCAGAACTCGGATTGCCCGCACCCCAGGCACGTGCTCCTCATCGCAGCAACACCAAGCAGACCGTCACCACCACAGACGCTCACTACGTCTTCACGGATCTCAACCCCAACTACGACTACCTCCTCCAGATGCGTGCCCACGAGGATGGCCGCACCTCGCTTTGGTCTGATGAGATACTGATCTCCAACCATTACAGTGCCATCCAGGATGTGCAAGTATCAAAGTTACCCACCGTAACTGGTGTATTTACCCTCGGCGGTCAGCGTGTTATTGGTACTCCCAAGCCTGGCCTCTATATCAAGAATGGCAAGAAGGTAATCATCAAGTAAATCATTGGTACTACTTTTCACAAAATAACCCGGGTCTCACACTCCATGAGACCCGGGTTTCTCTATACTTCAGACCCGGGTCCTGTCATGCTAAGACCCGGGTCTTTTTTCGTTCATACCCAGCTGTTTTTTGCTAAAGGGCAATGTCTTCCTCGTGCCACATCTCCCAACTTGCAAGGGCCTGGAGGTGAAACATCTCGAGTCCGTTCTTCACGGTGGCTCCCTGTGCCTTGCCACGCCTCATGAAGAGTGTCTCGAGAGGGTTGTAGACGAGGTCGTAGAGGAGGTGGCGGGGCGTGAGAGCTTCGTAGGGCAGGGCAGGACAGGCATCCACCTTGGGGTGCATACCTACAGGACTGCAATTCACGATGATGGTATATTCCTCCATCACCTCAGGTGTGAGGTCGGCATAGGTGAAATGCCCCTCACGCGGACTGCGACTCACGTAGCGCCATTCGATGCCCATCTTGTCGAGGCCTACGCAGATGGCGCGGCTTGCACCACCCGTGCCCAGTACGAGGGCCTTGCGATGGTGGGGCTGCAGCAAAGGGTGCAGACTGTCAGAGAAGCCTATGATGTCGGAGTTGTAACCCTTGAGATGGAACCCACGTGGCGAGTCGTCGCGTGTGATGCGGATCACGTTGACAGCCCCTATGCGCTCTGCCTCAGGCGAGAGTGCGTCGAGCAGGGGGATGATGGCCTGCTTGTGGGGTATGGTGCAGTTGAGTCCTTGGAGGTTGGGATTGTTGCTTACCACTTCGAGCAGCATCTCTGCCTTGGGTATCTCAAAGTTGAGATACTCGGCATCGATGCCCTCGCGGTTAAACTTGTCTGTAAAAAAGCCTCGGCTAAAACTATGACCGAGGGGATAGCCTATGAGGCCAAATACATGGTGCATATTCCGAATGTGAAGCGTTTCCAATAGATGTTGTCAAACCCGGCTCTGCGCAGGATGCCCTCCATTACCTCGCCCTGGGGGAAGGCCTCCATGGTGGCGGGCAGGTAGGTGTAGGCACTCTTGTCGCCACTGATGATGCGGCCCACGAGGGGCATCACCACACGACTGTAGAGCCAGAAGAGTTGCTTCATGGGTAAGCGGGGCGGGGAAACGAGTTCGACGATGAGCAGATGCCCCCCGGGGCGAATGACGCGTCGCATCTCTCTCAGACCAGCATCGAGGTCGCGGAAGTTGCGCACACCGTAAGCCACGGTGACGGCGTCGAACGTATGGTCGGGGAAACTCAGTCTGGTGCAATCCTCGCGCTGGAAGGTGATGACGTGGCTTAGTCCGGCCTTCTCCACTTTCTCGCGTCCCACCTGCATCATGCCCTCCGAGATATCGGCTCCGATGATGCTCTGAGGTTTGATACGCTCAGCAGCAAGCATGGCAAAGTCGCCCGTACCTGTGGCTATGTCGAGCATGGTCTGCGGGTGGTGTTGCCCCAGTGTGTCGATGGCCTTGCGTCGCCATCCACGGTCGATACCCAGTGAGAGTGCATGATTGAGAAGGTCGTAGGAATGAGCTATGTTGTCAAACATCTGTTCGACCTGCTCATCCTTACGACCTTCTGCTGTATAGGGCTTGATTACTTCCTGTTTGTAAGCCATTCTGTCACGTTCTTGCTGATACGTGCCTCGATGTTGCCCTCGGTAGCTGCGGGGCTGAACTTCTCGCCTACGATGTGCTCATAGAGCTCGATGTAGCGCTCGCTGACGCTCTCGGCATACTCGTCGGTGATCTCGGGCATCACTTGGCCAGGCTGGTTCATGAAGTCGTGCTCGATGAGCCACTGGCGTACAAACTCCTTAGAGAGCTGCTTCTGGGGCTCGCCGGCCTCAAACTTCTCCTCGTAGCCCTCTGCATAGAAGTAGCGGCTTGAGTCGGGAGTGTGGATCTCGTCGATGAGGATAACCTTGCCGTCTCGCTTGCCAAACTCATACTTAGTGTCTACGAGGATAAGGCCCTTCTTGGCAGCTATCTCGGTGCCGCGCTGGAAGAGGGCACGGGTGTAGGCCTCCATCTGCTCGTAGTCCTCGCGGCTCACGATACCCTGAGCGATGATTTCCTCCTTAGAGATGTTCTCGTCGTGACCCTCGTCAGCCTTGGTGGTGGGGGTGATGATGGGCTCGGGGAAACGCTCGTTCTCGCGCATGCCCTCGGGGAGCTTCACACCGCAGATCTCGCGGCATCCGTTCTTGTAGTCGCGCCATGCGCTACCGGTGAGATAGCCGCGGATGATCATCTCCACGCGGAATCCCTCAGCCTTCAGACCCACGGTGACCATGGGGTCGGGGGTAGCGAGCTTCCAGTTGGGCACGATGTCGCTGGTGGCGTCGAGGAATGAGGCTGCAATCTGGTTCAATACCTGTCCCTTGAAGGGGATACCCTTGGGGAGGATGACATCGAATGCCGAGATGCGGTCGGTGGCTACCATGACCATGAGGTCGTCGTTGATGTTGTACACGTCGCGTACCTTACCGTGATACACGCTCACCTGTCCTGGCAGGTTGAGGTCTGTTCTTGTTAATGCTTCCATAAATTTATTGTGGGTTGTTAATTGGTCGAATAGGGCTAATAAGCCTAATAGGGCTGATGGGGTGGGGGAGACGGGGGCTTTAGTTGTCCATCATGGCTTCGGGAGAGCTGTAGATGATGATATCGTCTTCCTCCTCCTGTGCCTCCTGTGCTTTCTGGCGTCGCTTGGGGGCATTCGATTTAGCCGAGGCAGGGGTGCTTTGTGCCTTCTTCTCTGCCTTCTTCTCTGCCTTGTCGTAGGCCTCCACGATGCGTGTCACGAGGCGGTGGCGCACGATGTCACCCTTGTTCATGTGCATGAAGCCGATGCCGGGCACGTCCTTCAATACGTGGAGTGCTTCGAGCAGGCCCGAGCGTGTCTGGCTGGGCAGGTCTATCTGGGTGGCGTCGCCTGTGATAATCATCTTGGTGTTCATGCCCATACGGGTCAGGAACATCTTGATCTGCTGCGTCGTGGTATTCTGTGCCTCGTCGAGGATGACCACGGCATCATTGAGCGTGCGTCCTCGCATGAAGGCCAGAGGGGCAATCTGGATAATCTTCTGCTCCATCATCTCCTGCAGTTTCTGTGCGGGGAGCATGTCCTCGAGTGCGTCGTAGAGGGGCTGCAGATAGGGGTCTATCTTGTCCTTCATGTCGCCAGGGAGGAATCCCAACTTCTCGCCTGCCTCCACGGCGGGGCGCGAGAGGATTATCTTGCGTACATCCTTGTTCTTGAGTGCCCTCACGGCCAGGGCTATGCTGACGTAGGTCTTGCCGCTACCCGCGGGACCTACTGCAAACAGCATGTCGTTCTCGTCAAAAGCCTTGACGAGTTTTTGCTGGTTTTCGGTGCGTGGCATGATGGGTTTGCCCGTCACGCTGTAGACGATGACGCCCTCGATGCCCTCCTTGCGGGTCTTCTCGCCGCGCAATATGTGGAGTATGTCCTCCTCGCCAAGTGAATTGTATTTGACGCAATGCTGGCGCAGCTTCTCGATGTTCTCCTCGAAGGCACACATCTCCACCTCGTCGCCCATCACGTGGAGCACGTTGCCACGTGCCACAATGCGCAACTTCGGGTAGAGGGCCTTGATCATCTGCATATTGGTGTTGTTCACACCATAGAACACCACTGGGTCGGCATCCTCCAATACGATATGTTTCTCTATCATGTCTTCTTTTCTAATTTGCCGCAAAATTACGAAAAACACGTCATACTCCGCGCGCTTGGTGGTTATTTTTTACTACCTTTGTGCCCGAAAAGGTCAACTCTCCCCGATAATGTCACGCAAGAAGAAGAAAAAACAATACTACCAGCGCCGTTTCCTCATGGTGTGTGCTGCCATCGTCATGGTGCTCTTTGTGGTGCGCCGCTGTGTGCCCAGCGTCATGCATACCGTCGTCAGCGAGGTGCATCAGGCACTGGCAGATTCTACCTCGGTGCAGTCTGAGGCCCCTCTCGGCGGGCAGCAGGCTGCGGATGATGCGCAGCCCGAAGTTCCCCCTGCACGTGATACTGCACATCAGGCCCAATCCCCCGAGCAGTATCCCGCTGACTCCGCGCCATCGCCCATACCCTCTTTAGCCAAGATGGACGGCAAGAAGCATCGTATATATAGCGTGCCCGACTATCTGGCCTGTTTCCCCGACTCGCAGCACACGCAGATAGCCGCTGCCGAGCGCTGGGGCGTGCCTCCCTCGCAGAGTCGCGAGGATATGGAGCGCCACAAGGACCGCGTGGTCTATGTGGGCAGTTGCCCTTACTATGTGGTCGACCCCACGATGAAGATGAGCACTCCCTATCTCGTGCCCCGTGCCAGCCATCTCTTGCAGCGTATAGGTCGCAACTTCCTCGACTCGTTGGCCGTCAAGCACATACCCCTCCATCGCATCATCGTCTCGTCGGTGTGGCGCACCAAGGACGACATCAGCAACCTCTCGCGAGGCAATGCTAATGCCATCAGCAACAGCTGCCACCAGTATGCCACCACCTTCGACATCAACTACAATATCTACTCCACCGTACAGCCTCCCCACGGACCACGCCGTCGCGAGGTAGGCAGCGACACCCTCAAGTTTGTCCTCTCCGAGGTGCTGCGCGATCTGCGCGAGGAGGGCGCTTGCTACGTCAAGTACGAGCAGCAGCAACCCTGCTACCACATAACGGTAAGGTAAGCCCTATCCAATCCCCAACATGCGAGGCGATTCATCGCCTTGCATGTTGTTTATAGCCGCTATTTGTACACATCCTCAAATCCGCAACTACGCGCCTAAAATGATACAGAAGCGAAAAGAATCTGCATCGTTAGTAAAA
>CALZKW010000058.1 GCA_945788095.1 uncultured Prevotellaceae bacterium
CCCCCATAAACTCCAATTTGAGCAAAGGATTTCCCCCGGTGTGCCAGTTTTGATTCTTTCTTTTTGGGCGGGATGGTACTATGGCCGATTTTAGGTATGGGTCTTAGCGTGACAGGATATGGGTCTTGACGGCATTAGGATATGGGTTCTGTTGAACTTAGATATGGGTCTTTTTGAGGCGATGGATGGGTGGATGGATTCCCAAATTTATCCGGGGGTAAATTATGACTCGTCAGTAGTAATAAAGGGTATAGAAAAGGGGAGTTAAAGGGCTATAAAGTGACAAAGATCATGCTGATGTTTACATGCGTATCGTCCCTTTTAGACCCTTTAACTCCCCTTCTATAGCCTTAGTGGCTCTTAGGAAGTCCTAACAAGTTTAGTAGCGCTCGTTCTCGTTGGGGAAGTCACCCGACTTGACGTCGGCCACATACTGGCCCACAGCATCGGTGATGGTCTCGGCGAGGTTGGCGTAGTGGCGGAGGAACTTGGGTTTGAATCCGCAGTTGAGGCCCAGCATGTCCTGGCCCACGAGCACCTGTCCGTCTGCGGGGCCACCACCGATACCGATGATGGGGATGGTGAGTTCGCGGCACACGCGCTCGGTGAGAGCTGCGGGAATCTTCTCGAGCACGATGGCGAAGCAGCCAGCCTCCTGGAGCAGGTGGGCGTCGCGCACGAGCTTCTCTGCCTCAGCCTTCTCGCGGGCACGTACGGCATAGGTGCCAAACTTGTTGATGCTCTGAGGAGTGAGCCCCAGGTGGCCGCATACGGGGATGCCGGCAGCGAGGATGGTCTTGACTGTCTCGATGATCTCCTCGCCTCCCTCGAGCTTGAGGGCATCGCAGTGGCTCTCCTTCATGATGCGGATAGCATTGGTGACACCATCGGTGGCGCTAATCTGATAGGTACCGAAGGGCATGTCGCAGATTACGAGGGCGCGCTGCACGCCACGTACCACAGACTTGGCGTGGTAGATCATCTGGTCGATGGTGATGGGCAGCGTGGTCCAGTTGCCGGCCATGACATTCGAGGCCGAATCGCCCACGAGGATGATGTCAACGCCGGCACCGTCGATGATGCGGGCCATGGTGTAGTCGTAGGAGGTGAGCATGGCTATCTTCTTGCCCTGCTGCTTCATTTCGATAAGGCGGTGAGTGGTCACTTTGCGAGTGTCTTCTACTAAGTATCCTGCCATTTTGTTCTTTCTCTTTTTGTTTGTTGTTGGTTATTGTTATCGGGCCAATTGAGTCATTGTCTCATTAACCTATTGTCTTTTATCTTAAAAGTGCGGCCATGTCTCGTCGCAGTAGGGGGCGATGGCCTCGGCTGTGTTGGTGGTGGCGAGTCCGATGACGTGTGCCCCACTGGCGCGACCAGCAAGCAGGCCGTTGATGCTGTCCTCGAACACCACACACTTGTTGATGTCTGCCCCCAGTGCTTCTGCAGCCTTGAGATAGCAGTCAGGGTCTGGTTTGCTGGCCACGAAATCTTCGCTTGTAAGAATGCGTGTGAAGAGACGCTCGAGTTCGGGATGAGCTCGGTATACATGCGCCATCTTCTCGAGGTTGCTACTCGTCACAATGGCTGTGGGAATGTTCTGCAGATTGAGTTCCACGAGGTAGGGCAGGGCACCCTTGATATAGTTGAAGCGCATGTTCGTTTCAAATCGCTTAAGGCTCTTTGTGATAAGCTTTTGTGTGTGCTTATCGTCAGCAAACCATTGGTCGTAGATCTGCACGAGTGTCTGCCCCTTGATGCGGTTCTCAAAGTGGTCCACATCGGGGCGGTATTTGCGACCCGTTTCCCCCCAGAACTTGGTGTACTGGCTCTCGGTGTCGAGTATGACGCCATCGAGGTCGAAGAGGGCTGCCTGGTATGGAAATTTTTGTGTCATAGGTATGTCTGTCATTGTAAAATCGCTGCAAAGTTACAAAAAAGTGCTTACGTGGTAAGTCGGCTGACGGAAATTTCCTTATCTTTGCCCCGAAAGAAACCCCAAAACACTCCACGTAGTACCATGGAAGAGAATCCAAGACTTACCATCTACAAGGCCTCGGCTGGTAGCGGCAAGACCTTTACGCTTGCGGTCGAATACATCAAACTGCTTCTACTGGGCGGTCGTGACGAATATGAGCACACCTTGGCAGTGACCTTTACGAATAAGGCCACGGCAGAGATGAAGGACCGCATTCTCGAACAGCTCTACGGCTTGGCACACGACTTGCCAAGCAGCCGTTCGTATATGCAGGCCCTAAGCCAGAAGCTGGCCGATGAAGGCGTAGAGATGGGCACCGAGATGATACGCCAGCGTTGCCGCCAGGCCCTCACCTCTATCCTTCATGGTTACAGTCGTTTCACGGTGCAGACCATCGACTCCTTCTTTCAGTCTGTGCTCAAGACCCTTGCTCATGAACTCAACCTTACGGCCCGTCTGCAGGTGGACCTCGACCAGAGCGAGCTCCTTGGACGTGCTGTGGACAATATGCTCGACGGTATGCGTCCCAACAGTCCGCTCCTTGCCTCGCTGCGTCGCTACACCAGGGATCGTATGGACGATGCGCAGACTTGGGACCCAAGATCAGATATCAAGTCGTTTGCCGCCAACCTCACCAACGAAGCCTACATGCTGCAGCAAGAGCATCAGGACGAACCCCTGACGGATGAACGCATAGACCTGTATGAGCGCCAGATCAGGGAGTACAGCCAGCAGTTTCGCCAGGCTGTAGATGACGCATTGGATGCCATCACTCAGTGGAGAGAGGATAATCAAGGCAGACTTGATGATAAGGATATCTCCAGACTCTCGAATCTCATGTCGGCTCTCAATAAGATGAGGAATGATGATTTGGAGTATTCTCCAAGTGCTACCATGCAAAGCTATCGCGAAGGAACCGACAGACTGATTGTTGCCAGGGCACAGGAAGACCCCGCCAAGCTCGAGGCGGCATCCGAGTTGGCAGCCCTCTTGACCGATGCCCTTGATGCATGGGCAAACCATCTCTACCATGCTATATCGGCAAAGGAGGCGTGCAAGAATCTCAATCCCCTGCGACTCCTACGAGCCATCGACCGTGAGGTGAGTCTCATCACCCAAGACACCAATCACTTTATGCTCGCCAAGACGCCCATACTGCTGAGCGAACTTGTGCGTCAGAGCGACGCGCCCTTCGTCATGGAGAAGATGGGCGTGAGATACAACAATGTCATGATCGACGAGTTTCAGGACACAAGCAATATGCAATGGCAGAACTTCCGCGTGCTTCTGCTCGAGGGCCAGGCCCAGGGTGGTCGCGACCTAATCGTGGGCGATGTCAAGCAGAGCATCTACAGATGGCGCAATGGTGACTGGCGCATCCTGCAGAATATGAAGCAGGAGATGCGCACCGTGGAGGTGGAGGAGCAGACCCTGGCCTGCAACTTCCGTAGCGAACAGCGTATCATCGACTTCAACAACCGCTTCTTCACCCATGCTGCACGCATCGTCGACGAGGTCAGCGGCGACAATCTCCTGCAGACCATCTATAGCGACGTCAGCCAGCAGTGGCGTCAGGGTATTGGCACTCACGGTTGTGTGCGCATCGCCATTGAGAATGCCAAACCTGACAGCAAGGGCAAGGGAAAAAACAACGCAGAGGAAGCACCCATTGAGGAGGGCGAACAGCGCAAATGGAATGACATCATGCTCGACGACCTGTGCGAGCAGGTCAAGGTGCTCAATGAGGTTCACCACGTGCCCTTCCGCGACATGGCCATCCTTATGCGTTATCGCAACAAGGTCGATGCCATCATAGCACGCTTTGCAGAGCGTCTGCCCCATGTGCGTCTCATCAGTGATGAGGCCTTCCTCCTCTCTGGCAGCACGGCTGTCAATATGATTGTCGAGGCCATGCGTTATCTCGATAGCACCAACGACGACCCTGTGGCCCTGCGCTACCTGCAGTTGCACTATCAGACCGATGTGCTGGGCAACGAGGGAATGGGAGTGGAAGCCCTTGTGGACGACCCCACCGAGGTGTTGCCTGCTGAATACCTTGACCACAAGGATGAGTTGCGCATGACGCCTCTCTATCAACTCTCCGAACAACTCTACCATATATTCAACCTATCGCGTATACCCCAGCAGGAGGCCTATCTCATGGCCTTCTATGATCAGCTCAATGCCTATATCACCGAGCATGCCACCGACCTCCACTCCTTCATCCGCTATTGGGACGAGAAGATGTGCAAGACAGCCATACCCTCGGGCCAGGTCGATGGTATTCGTATACTGACGATCCATAAGTCCAAGGGACTGCAGTTCCACACCGTGCTCATGCCCTTTGTTGATTGGGAATTAACCAAGGAGAAAGGTGGCAAGAAGTCTACCACTTATTGGTTCACTCCCGAGGCGTCGCCCTATGATGGGCTCGGCGTGCTCCCTGTCAAGGGCTGCAAATTGCTGTCACAATCCGCCTTTGCCACACCCTATAATGAGGAGAAATACCAGAAGCGCATCGATGAACTCAATGCCCTGTATGTGGCCTTCACGCGTGCAGAGAAGAATCTCTTGGTATGGTGTAAGCAAAATCCTAATTTTACAGACAATAAAGGTGGTATCTCGGGTACCGTAGCCACCATTGTGCAAAACACCATGCCTGAGGTCATGGCCCACATGGACGCTGAGGGATGTGCCTTCACACTTACGCCCCAGACAGGCTTTGCCACCTACCAGAGCGGTGAGTACGAGCCCTATGTGGCGGGCACCAACCACAGTTCGGACAATCGGCTCTGTCCTGACCGCGAGCCCATGCCCATATCTGTCAATGCCTATCAGGCCAAGCTCGACTTCCGTCAGAGCAACGACTCGGCGCGTTTCCTATCCCTAATGAGTGCGGAGATGCCCGACACGATTGACAACCAACTCGTGGTGCCCCCTTCGCTCTCCAAGGCCGACCAGGGCACTATCCTCCACGAGATATTCAGCCATATCGTCACCCTCGACGACAGCGAGCGTGTGGTAGACCAGTATCGCCATGATGGTTCCATTGACCAGACGCTGAGAGACAGGATACAGACCATCGTGGGCATTGCCCTGAGCCGCCCCGATGTCAAGACGTGGTTTGATGGCACCTACCGCATCTTCTCCGAGTGTGAGGTGCTCACCGTCGACCCCGACACGGGGCTCTGCCAGCATCGCCGTCCCGATCGTGTCATGATGTCCGACACCGAAATCATCGTTGTCGACTTCAAGTTCGGAGGCTACAATCCCAAGTACGAACCCCAGGTGAGAGCCTATATGGACCTCATGCAGCATATGTATCCCAACCACACTGTCCGAGGCTACCTCTGGTATGTAAGCCGCAATGAGATACAGGCTCTCTGACGCCATAGACTGTTGACCATAGACCCAAACCAAAACCTATGCCCAAAGAATCCTTCCTTCGCCTCATATCACGCCGTCTGCTCGAGCAGTATGGCAACGACCTCAGCCGCGTCACGATGGTCTTTCCAGGCCGGCGCGCCAGCTTGTTCATGAGCCAGCACCTTGCCGAGCTGGCTCAGGGCCCCGTGTGGGCACCCCGCTACATCAGCATCGATGATCTCTTCGCGGCCCTTTCGCCCTATCGTAAGGCCGACCAGCTGGAGACCATCTGCGAGTTGTACAATATATATTGTAAGCACGTGGGCGATGCTGAGAGCCTCGACGAGTGGTGGTCGTGGGGCGAGGTGTTGCTCAACGATTTTATCGATATCGACAAGCACGAGGCAGATGCCCATGCCATCTTCCGCAATGTGCACGACCTGCGTGAGGTCGACACCGACTATCTCACCCCCGAGGAGGAGGAGATCATCAACCATTTCTTCTCCAACTTCTCGCGCGAGGGCAACTCTGTGCTCAAGGAGCGCTTCCTGCGTATGTGGAATATCATGTACGACATCTACACTGACCTCCGCCACAACCTCACCGAGCGAGGCCTGCTCTATAGTGGAGCGCTCGAGCGCGATGTGATAGAGCGCTTAGGTCGGGTGGGATGGAGCGCTCATGTGGAGAGTCAGACAGCGCTTACCCATAGCGAACTCCTCAGCGGTGACCAGACGTACGTATTTGCGGGTTTCAATATCCTCAACCCCGTGGAGGAACATCTCTTTGAGGTGCTCCAGCACGAGGGTCGAGCCCTCTTCTTCTGGGACTACGACGTCATGTGGACCTCCGACCCCAACTATGAGGCAGGCACCTTCATGAAGGCCAATCTCGAGCGTTTCCCCATGGACTTGCCCCGCGAGTGCTTCGATAATCTGCGCCACATTCGCGACATCACCTTTGTGGCCACCTCTACGGCCAATGCCCAGGCACGCTACATAGCGCCCTGGATAGACCAACACCTCACGCCACGCGAGTCTGACACGGCCATCGTGCTCTGCAATGAGGCCATCATGCAGCCCGTGCTCTACAGTCTGCCCGACCAGACAGCCACCACGCGCACCCCACGATCGGTCAATATCACCATGGGTTTCCCCCTCCAGCATACCCCCGTCTACAGTTTCGTAATAGCCCTGCTCGAGATGCAGACAGATGGATGGAACCGTAGTCTGGGTACCTTCTATCGCGTGCCCCGCGATCGTGTGGAACACCATCCCTTTGCCCAGCTCATCGATACCAGTCTCTATGATGTCCATGTGGAGGGTGGCGAGGCCCTCATGGACTATCTCTCCTCCATCCTCAAGGCTCTCTGCCAGGTGTATGCCCAGCGCGATACGCCCACCATTTACGAGCAGCTCTATGTCGAGGCCCTTTTCCGCATCCATCGCGAGGTGGTGCGCATCCACGACCTCGTTACCTCGGGTGTGCTCAATGTGCGCGACACCACTCTGCGTCGCCTCTTCCGTCAGATTATGGACAGCATCTCTATCCCATTCCATGGCGAGCCAGCCCAGGGACTGCAGGTGATGGGTGTGCTCGAGACGCGCAACCTCGACTTCTCCCACCTCCTGATGCTCTCTGTCGAGGAGGGCAACCTGCCTAAGCGCGACGACACCACCTCCTTCATCCCCTACAGTCTGCGCGAGGCGTTCCACCTCACCACCATACGCCACAAGGTCAGCGTCTTTGCCTACTACTTCTACCGCCTCATACAGCGAGCAGACAGCGTCACGATGGTCTACAATACCAACTCCACACAGGGGCAGAATGAGATGAGCCGCTTCATGCGTCAGCTCATGGCCGAGACCTCGCTGCCTATACGCCACATCCAGCTCGAGGCCTCGCAGGCCACCTCCGAGCTCCACGACCTCAGCGTAGGCAAGTCGGAGCGTGTACTCGACATCCTCCATAGTATCTATATGAACGAGGATGGCGGCAACCATCCCCTTTCGCCCACAGCCATCAACAGCTACCTCAAGTGCCCCATGCAGTTCTACTTCAACTATGTGGCAGGACTTCGCAACCAGCGCGACGATGAGGACGACATCGAGGCTGCCCTGGTCGGCACCGTCTTCCACGACTGCGCCGAGTTTATCTACCGCCGTCTCATCCGCGGTCGTGACTCGGCCAATATCACGGCGTCGCTTCTCGACGAGTACACCAAGAAGGAGTCGCGCCAGCTCAATGCTGTTGTAGACCTCATGCTCCTTGTCCACTACTTCCGTCCCATCCGCGACGATGAGGAGCGTGCGCGGTATCTCCAGTCCTTTGTCAGCCTCGACGATACGAAGCTTCCCGGTGCTGTCCATGATGCTTATGAGGGACGTTATGACACCTTCTTTACCGGTGTCATACTGCTTGTCAAGGAGGCTATTGTGCAGTACCTCTGCATGCTCTTCCGCTACGACAGGACCCAGGCCCCCTTCACCATCACTGGTCTTGAGGAGGCCTATTACCTCGACCTCACGGTGCAAACCTCGCGCGGCAAGCGTACAGTGCGCACCGGTGGTCGTATAGACCGCCTGCATCAGAAGGGTGACCGCTACGTGGTGGTAGACTACAAGACGGGGTATACCGAAAATGCTGTCAATAATGTTGGCAAACTCGAGTATTTGTTCAGACTGAAGTCCCAACATGGCTATTACCTTCAGGCTTTCCTCTACTCCCTCGCTGTGGCCAAGGCCAAGGATGCTGCCGTGCAGCCTGCGCTCTTCTATGTGCGGAATGCTAACAAGCCCGAGGAGTATTCACCCGAAATTCGGATTGACAAGCAGTGCATCGAGGATGTCCGCACCATCCACGACGACTACTTAGCCCATCTCACCCAGGTCATCGAGGAGATATTCTCGCCCAATGTGCCCTTCATCCAGTGTCGCGATGCTAATGGTGCCTGCAAGCATTGCTGCTTCGCCAAGCTCTGTGGTGTCACCGTCAGCGATAACTGATGCAAGAACAGACAACGGCGGAGGATGTGCGGGGTGGAGGTTGATACATTAGCATTAATGATTTGTTGTCGCTAACAGCCCCGAACAACCACCCATTTACAGCCACAAGCAAAAACTACAAACAAACAAATATACAAAACCAATGAAACATCTCTTATCCCTTATCCTGCTTTTAGCCCTCACCTGTACGGGCCATGCAGCAGAACCTAATCAGAAGCCTTTCACCGTGCCTGAGATAATGAAGTGGAAGGGCGCCAAAGGACAATTGCCTGTCAGTCAGCTCCAGCGCGTGCTCTATGCCGACGGTGAGTATGTCGTGGCTTCCGAGTATTTGGCCCGCCATCTCAACCCCGGTCAGCAACTTGGCGTCAGCCAGGGCAGCAAGGCACAGAAGGGTGCCGTACTCATCACCCGCAAGGGCACCAAGGTGCTCGGCCGCGAAGCCTATCAGATAGAGATAGACAAGAAGGGCGTAACCCTCCGTGTCAACTCTGCCCAGGGCGCCGTGTGGGGTGTGCAGACCTTACTCCAGATGGCTCAGACGGGCAATGGTGAGCTGCCTTTAGGTGTCGTCACCGATGCCCCCGACTACGAGGTGCGAGGTTTCATGATCGACTGTGGACGCAAGTACATCCCCATGGACTATCTGCGCAACCTCGTCAAGGTCATGTCTTACTACAAGATGAACACCCTCTGCGTACACCTCAACGACAATGGCTTCAAGAAGTACTTCCACAACAACTGGGACGAGACCTATGCTGCCTTCCGCATGGAGAGCGACTACTTCCCTGGTCTTACGGCCAAGGACGGCAGCTACACCAAGGACGAGTTCCGTGCCTTCTGCAAGGAAAGCGAGCGCATGGGTGTAGAGATCATCCCCGAGATCGACGTGCCTGCCCACTCGCTGGCCTTCACCCACTACCGTCCTTCGCTCGGCTGCGAGGAGTTTGGTGTCGACCATTTCGACCTCACCAATCCCCAGGTGGTGCCCTTCATCGACAGCCTCTTCACCGAGTACATCGGCGGTCCTGATCCCGTCTTCGCAGGTCGACGCGTCCATATCGGCACCGATGAATATAGCAACAAGAAGCAGGAGGTGGTGGAACTCTTCCGCTCCCTCACCGACCATCTCATCCGTCTCTGCGAGAGTCATGGCAAGCAGGCCGTGGCATGGGGGTCGCTCACCTATGCCAAGGGTGAGACACCCGTCAAGGTCGACAATGTCATCATGGCTATGTGGAACAATGGTTTCGCCAACCCCAATGAGATGAAGCAGTTGGGCTACAAGATGATCAACATCCCCGACGGATGGGCCTACATCGTGCCCCGCGCCGGTTACTACTACGACTACCTCTACGACCAGATGCTCTACGAGAAGTGGACCCCCGCTAATGTCAATGGTATACAGATGAAGGAGAAGGACCCCAACATCCTCGGCGGTATGTTTGCTGTGTGGAACGACGTTTGCGGCAATGGTATCTCCATTGGTGACATCCACCACCGCGTCCATCCCGCCATGCAGGTCATGTCGCACAAGTGCTGGCATGCTGTCAACGACACCGTCGGCTATCAGCAGTGGAATGAGCAGCGCCGCCGCCTCTATGATGGTCCTGAGGCTGACGAATTAGGTCGTGCCGAGATCCACGTTGTGGAGGTGAAGCCAGAGACCCGCCTCGCTGCCACTGAGCAGCAGATAGGCTACGACTACCAGGTCGACTTCGACATCACCTGGGGCCGTGAGGAGCGTGGCGCCATCCTGACCCAGAGCCATCGAGCCGAGTTCTATCTCTGCGACCCCATCCGTGGCATGATGGGCTACAGCCGCGACGGCTATCTCTTTACCTTCAACTATAAGGGCACCCCCGGCCGCAGCGAGCACATCACCATCAAGGGCACCAACAGGGCCACTCAGCTCCTTGTCAACGGACGCCTCATTCAGGAGCTCGGCACCGATGTCAAGATAGCTGCTGACCTCAAGCCCTACGACACCGTCCAGACCCTCGTATTCCCCCTCACTCGCACAGGTAAGTTCAAGAGCGAGGTGAGACATCTCAAGAGTCGTAAGCTTTGACAGGTAAAGCGATAGCATAAACCAAACGGGCAAGAACCCTATGAGTCCCTATGTTACTCATGCGGTTCTTGCCCGTTTCTTGTATTCGGGGCGAGGCGATGAATCGCCTCGCACAATAGTGCTCAGTTAGATGCTATGCGTCCTTGGCCCCCACCTCTTCGGTCTCGGTGTTGAGATGGTCTGTGGAGTCGATGATGAGTGTGCGCACCTCGGCATTGTCCATACGTGGGATGTCGCGGATGGTCTTGCCAAGGAAGGCCCCCTGGATGACGCGCAGAAAGAGTCCATGGCTAACGGCTAACACCGTCTTGCCGTCGTAGGTGAGGGCCACATGGCGGAGCCACTGCTGGGCACGTGCAAACATAGCCTCTACGGTCTCGGCACTGGGGTCGAGGTCGCCCGAGATGCTGAGATAGGGAGCCCCGGTGTGGATGCCGAAGTTGCGCTCGCGGAGAAGCGGATCCTTGATGAGGGGCAGGTGGAGGTATTCGTTGACGATATGGGCTGTGTCGACGGCTCGCTTGAGGTCGCTGGTGAGCACTGCGTCGATGGGGGTGGACTGGAGCATGCGCCCCATCTCGTGAGCCTGACTGATGCCCTCCTCGTTGAGGTGCCCGGGCATCTGTCCCTGAAGTATGCGTGCCACATTCTCATGGGTTTGGCCGTGGCGAGCCAGAAGTAGTGTTACTGCCATAATGGCCGCAAAGGTACATATAATTCGCTATACAGCCAAGCCGAAAGGAGGTGGGGGAGTGAAATTTCACCGAAATCCTTTGTGGCACAAGGATAAAAGCCCTATATTTGCAGCCAGACAAAGACTAAATACCCAAGATACAATGAATCACACATCTACGCTATTCCGCTATCTTTTTGTTATCATGTGGCTCCTTGCGCCCTCGACAAGGGCAGCCACCAATACCACCCATGTGGAGACCAGCACCGACACAACAGGTGTGGTGATGATACCCGACTGGAAGAGTGACAACAAGGACCAGCACAGCACGCAGTCTGCATTAGAGGTGACCTTCAGCGTGCGTCGTGGCACACGTCTCTCCTTCGACTGGACTGCCAGCACGGAGGAGAACTATGACATCTTCGAGATCTACATCGGCTCGGAGAAGATTGTGCAGACATCGGGCATCGACGGAGGCCACTTTGAGCGTCTGTATACCAAACCCGGTGTGCACAAACTGACGGCCAAGTACTCCAAGGACCACATAGCCAGCGGCAACGACGACGAGTGTACGCTGACCAATATCGTCCTGGACCATGATGCTGCCACGGGCCCTGACGGACTGGTGCCTTTCCGCCCCACGACCATCACAGACGGCGCCTTTGCCCAGGGCACCAACTGGTATAACATCCAGTTTGGCGCCTCTAAGCTATACCTGCGTGCCGAGGGCGACGTGGTGACCAACAACGATGTGGCCGAGCTCGACTCTGCATACTACTGGGCCTTCGTGGGCAACAACACGGATGGCTATGAGATTTACAACATGCAGAGCGGTCCGCAGCGCCCCCTGACAGCCACCGAGCGCACCCACAAGGCCCTCATCACCATGGGTGGCGAGGGCGACACACGCTGGCGTCTGACTGACAGCGGCGATGGATTCTGCTTCTACATGCCCGGCGACACCATATCGATGTACTACTATGGTGGCAATATGAAGGTGTATAAGCCCACCACCATACACAGGGTGTACAACACCTCGACGGTCAACCGCTTCACGGTGGTGAGCAAGGGGCAGCCCCATTTGGCCCCCATCCAGGCCATCGTGGGTCCATCGACCGAGGTCAATATCAAGGAGGATAAGTACGAATACCTGTGGTACCAGCTCGTGCCCGATAACACCGTGGAACGCGAGATAGAGTGCATAGCCGAGGACCCCACCATCGTGGAGACCTACCTCGACAGCGAGAAGGGCTACCTGATGCTCCATGGTCTGCGTGGAGGCCGCACCAAGGTGACGCTGCGCAGCGTGAAGCGCCCCGAGGTGTCGACGGAATTCATGGTGAACGTCGACGGTAAGATACTTGTGGAGGAGATACGCCTCGGTGCCGACACCGCCTATATGCGTGTGGGCGACATCCGTCAGATACCCATCGAGGTGGTGCCCGCCGATGCCGAGGATCCCACCTACCGCTGGACCAACACCAAGCCCGCAGTGGCCTCTATCTCCAAGGACGGACTGCTGTATGCCCTCGCCGAGGGTACCACCGTCCTGACCGCCAAGGCCAACGACAAGGGTGGCGTGAGCACCAAACTGACCGTCATCGTGGGTGCACAGCCCGACAAGGCCATCGTGGAGCATGGCGAGCGCTATCTCTATGCACTGCTCACCGACAGTTCGCTGGTGGCCATACCTACATCCTATGTGGAGAGCCACGTCTACCAGGGCAAGTCGCTCTCGCTGCAGCTCACCGGAGGGCGCCAGCATGTCATGACCGATGTGGAGGCGCTCACCGAGGAATGCCCCGTGGAGTTGCCCCAGTTTGCAAGCTATAAGTTCAATAATAAGTTCAACGACCAGCTCTTCCAGGATGTCATAGCCGAGGAGATGACGCTGACCAATGACACCATATGGCTCGATGTCAATGCCATCGGTAAGCGCCTCACGGCCTCCTTCCAGCTTGCCGACTCCCTCATCGTGGTGAGCGTGGACGGCAAGCGCCAGAAGAGCAAGTACACACGTCTGCGCTTCGACCGCCCCATCACCTACACCATAGGTCGCCCTGAGTGGAAGCAGCTCACGCTCGTCAGCGAGGGTGGCAAGACCAAGGTGGAGATGATGCCCTACGGACGCCGCACCACGGTGGTGGTCAACTGGACCGCAGAGCACTCTACAGCCCTCAGCGGCCTGCCCCGCATCATCATCACGGGTCTGGGCAACGGCCAGTGGAACTCCTCCAACTATATAGACAGCAAGACCACCTACCGCGAGGCTACCATTAAGATAGAGGGAGGTGGAGCCTTCCCTGACATGGAGGAGACTCCCATCCTCATCAAGGGCCGAGGCAATACATCGTGGAATCCAGGCTACCAGGCCAAGAATCCCTACCACTTTAAGTTTGATGCCAAGCAAAAGCCCCTCGGCATGAAGGCAGGCAAGCACTGGTTGCTCATCGCCAACAGTCAGACGGGCAGCATGTCGACCAATGCCATTGCACAGCGCGCGGCTCAGATGCTGGGTGTGGCCTATGCCAACCATATCATGCCTGTGGAGCTCTTCATCAACGGTTCGTATCGCGGTTCGTACAACCTCACCGAGCGCATCGCCTTAGCCAACAACTCCATTGACCTGGCCAACGACTCGCTGGCTGCTGTGCTCGAGCTCGATACCTACACCGATGAGGCTATCATCAACGAGCCCTTGTTCCAGCTCCCCGTCAAGCTCAAGGATGCTGCCACCGATGCCATGCACGCTGATGCCGCAGAGGCCTTTGCCGAACTCACCTATGCCATCTCCAAGAGCAGCGACTACGACGGTCTCATCGACATAGACCGCACCGGCAGCTATCTGTTAGCCAATGAGCTTATCGCTAACTGCGAGTTGAAGCACCCCAAGAGCGTATTCCTCTATAATGAGAATATCTACGACTGCGACAATATCACGCTGACCGATCCCACCCCTTGGGTCTTCGGTCCTGTGTGGGACTGTGACTGGGCCTTTGGTTATCAGTCGGGTCGCAGCTATTTCACCTCGAGCGCTACGATGTCTTACTTTGAGGATATGGGCAACAGCGACAACTACTGGAACTATCCCCGCACCTTCTGGCAGATGCTCCGCAACGGATCGCGTGCACTCGACCGCAGCATCTACAGCCGCTTCTACCACTTCATGACCATGGGTGGCCTCGACGAACTCTGTGAGTATTGCCAGGACTACTACGACGTGGTGCGCCGCTCATACTCGCACAACAAGCAGAACGACACCTCGAGCCGCGACGCTACCGACTACAAGTCGCAGGTGGCCAAGGCTCAGACATGGCTTCGCCAGCGTGCCGCCAATATGTTCAGCCAGATGCAGTCGTACGACCTCTCGCAGGACGACGATGCCGACGAGCATCCCACCGATGCCATCATCTGTCCCTCGGGCACCCAGACTGGTACGTCTCTCGTCTACGACCTCAGCGGACGTCCCGTCAGTGGTCGTCTCACTCCTGGCATCTATATCATAGGTGGCAAGAAGATTGTGGTGCGCTAAGTAGCCTGCTTAGGTGTTGCTACCATGCAGTTAGCCACACCAAGTACGTCGCTCACACAGCCCAACTGACAAGCAACAATCACCTCAACTAACGCGCATTTGTCGGTTAACTGATGCGCATTTGTCGGTTAACTGATGCGCAAAGAATCCCCAACTGACGAGCAACACCTCTTCGGTTGGGGATTTTTCGTGCCTATACCTCTCATCCAATCCCTCAATCGCTACAAGGGTTGCACAGTGCGCCCCGTCCGCAATTATTGAGACGTATAGGTCATTTCGGGGGCTGAAATTGAGTATGGATGTCTCTAAAGGTAAAAACGGGGGCTGTGTATCACTTTGGCCACCTAACTAATACGTTATGGTTATGTCGCTCCTACAGAGCGAAAGGAAAAGATGCCCCCAATACGTAGGGGCAAGCCCCTACGCTATCTTAGGAGCCCCCTTCAGGGGCATTGGCTATAAGAAACATATTACCAGCGAGTTATAGTTGACCCTCAACCTAAGACAACTC
>CALZKW010000059.1 GCA_945788095.1 uncultured Prevotellaceae bacterium
TGGCACTATAAACGAAGAAGTCCTTGAGGCTGTGGTTAACGAATCTGACGAGCTTACTCATATATGCGAATTATACAAATACAAAATGGTGAGTTAGGAACTCTCGAAACTTAAATTTCTGACAGTTACTCGAGACCATCCCATTTTCAGAGAAGATATACTTACTTTGCCCGAGAAGTATATCTTCTATTGCAGATGAAGTATATCTTCTATTGCAGATGAAGTATATCTTGGAAATCTCCGACTCTTTCTACGCTCGGGATAATGAATGCAAGCATTCCCTCTCCTCTCGCTTAACGAAAGAGTTCTTTGAGGTTCATCCGACATTTCGAGTGATAGAATAAGATAAATGGCATAAAACGAAGAAAACCGCTGAACATTCAGTATCTTTGAATAAGCACAAACAAACATACAGAAGATGAACAGCAGTTTTCTATATCATGCATGGGGACTTTACAGTCACGAATGTACAAGGGAGGAATACAAAGGTAATACGATTATCCTTCACGTGCAAGCTAATCAATAACAAGATAAAGGTGATGAAACGCCATGCTTATGGATTTAGGGATGAAGAGTACTTCAAACTGCGGCTATATGCACTACACGATTGCCGTATCACTCGAAATGTCGGATGAACCATAATTTTTCCCGTACACCAAATATAATATAATATAATATGAAAAAGACATTACTATTGTTAGGCCTTGCCTTAGGGCTCACCACCACGCAGGCTAAGCACAAGCCCGAGAGTGACAAGTATGCAGGCTATCTCTTTGCCTACTTCGAGGGCAGCGGAGAGGGCAGACTGCAGGAACAGCTGCGCTTCGCTGTCAGCGAGGACGCCACAAACTGGTATGCCCTCAATGACGGACGACCCGTCATAGCCAGCGACACCATCAGCACCAGCGGAGGCATACGCGACCCCCACATACTCAGAGGCGAGGACGGCGACTACTACATCGTGGCCACCGATATGAACACCGTGAAGAACGGCTGGCGAGAGAACCCCGGCATCGTGCTGATGAGGTCGACGGACCTCGTCAACTGGACCCACTCCAAGATCGTGCTGGCCCAGGACTACACGAACTTCTCCGACGCCTACTGGGTGTGGGCTCCTCAGACCATCTACGACCGCAAGGCCAAGAAGTACATGATCTACTTCACCCTGCAGCGCACCGGTGACGGTCGCAAGAGTCTCATCACCTACTATGCCTATGCCAATCGGGACTTCACCGGATTCGAGAGTGAGCCCCGCCAGCTCTTCGCTGCCAAGTATGGCTCCATCGACAACGACATCATCTACCACAACGGGCAGTACCACCTCTTCTACAAGGGCAACACCAAGGACGCCGAGGGACGCGAGGTGAAAAACGGCATCTGTAAGGCCACCTCAAAGCGCCTCACCGGCCCCTATAAGGAGGACTTCCGCTACATCGATGCCTATGCCGACTCGCCCACCGTGGTCGAGGGCAGCGGCATCTTCCGCCTCAATGGCTCCGACGAGTATGTGCTCATGTACGACCTCTATGGAGCAGGGCGCTACGAGTTTCAGCGCACCACCGACATGCAGACCTTCACACAGCAGCCCGAGTCGTTCCGCAAGAATTTCCACCCCCGACACGGCACCGTGTGCTCCGTGACACGCAACGAGCTCGACCGCCTGCAGCAGAAGTGGGGCTATGTGCTCACCCATGAGTTTACCACTCAGGGCAACCCCCTCTTCCGCCACAAGCACACCGCCGACCCCGCATGCCTCGTCGAGGGCGACACACTCTGGGTCTTCGCCGGCCACGATGCACAGGGCAATCAGCACGACTATATCATGAAGGACTGGCTCCTCTATTCCACCACCGACCTGAAGCACTGGACTGAGCACCCCTCACCCCTCCGCATCGAGGACTTCAGGTGGGCCGTTAGCCGTCAGGCCTATGCCGGCCACGTGGCCAAGGGCAAGGACGGACGATTCTACTGGTACGTATCCACCAACTGGTGTGGCATCGGTGTGGCCGTGAGCGACAAGATCACGGGTCCCTACCACGACGCCTTAGGCCGCCCCCTGCTCACCAACAAGGATTGCTTCGCATCCACCCACTCGTGGGCATGCATCGACCCCGCCATCCTCATCGACGACGATGGCACCCCCTACATCATCTGGGGCAACCGTCATTGCTACTACGCCCGCCTCAAGGACAACATGGTGGAGATCGATGGCCCCGTCCACCAGATTGACGTGCCCGACTTCACCGAGGCTCCATGGCTCCACAAGTATCAGGGACACTACTATCTGACCTATGCCTCACAGTGGCCCGAGAAGATAGCCTACGCCGTGAGCGACCACATCGGTGGCCCCTACACCCCCATGGGCATCATCAGCGAGATAGCGGGCAACTCCAACACCACCCACCCCGCCATCGTCCACTACCGCAACCAGTGGTACTTCTTCTCCCACAACGGTGGCCTCCATGATGGCACCAGCTATAGCCGCTCCATCATTGCCGAGCCCCTCCGCTACGACCACGACGGACGCATACTCCCCATCCCCCCCACAGCAGAGGGGGTGAACAAGTAGGCTCCCCACTCACACATATATATATATACCCTCAGCCCCCCAAGTCTCCGGTATAGAGGCTTAGGGGGCTGACATTATAGATAGGGTAGGGTTGGCGGAGATTATTCCTCCAACGAGTCGGCGTATTCCATCTCTCCCTCTACGACCCAGCGAAGGTCCTCGGGGGAGAATTCACCCATGCGGTCTTTCTTGGCCTGCTTGGCCAAATGAGCCGCCACGAGATCGATGTCGATGTCGATGCAGCCATCCTTGTCGGGAGTGGCGTCGAGTATGCCGCTGGTGGCATAATACTCGATGATGACATCGAGGAAGTAGTAGAGTTCGTCCTCAGTGAAGCGCTCTTTGAGGTCCTGAGGCAGGTAGCTGTGGATATAGGCGACGGTGCGTGCGTCGTCCTCAGCGTCTAAAAGGAGTTCGTCGTCAAATGATGCCATAGTAATTTCTTTTTTTTTGACAACGGACTACGGACGTTTACTGCGGACTACGGATTGTGGACTACGGACTACAGACGTTGACCGTTGTCCGTAGTCTGTTGTCCATAACCCGTTGTCCGTTGTCCATAACCCGTTGTCCCAAAATCACAGGAGGGCGTTGATCTTCTCCTCGTATGCCCCCTTGGCGTTGAGGCCTACGAGTTTGTCCACTACCTCGCCGTCCTTGATGAAGAGGACAGTGGGGATGTTGCGTATGCCAAAATGGGTGGCGAGGTCTTCGCTCTCCTCGATGTCCACCTTGCCGATGATGGCCTGACCCTCAAACTGGGTGGCCAGAGCCTCGATGGCGGGTGCGAGGCGCTTGCAGGGACCACACCATGTGGCCCAGAAGTCGAGTACCATAAGCTTGCCCTGGGCAGCTAAATCCTGATAGTTCGCGTCGGTGATTGTTAGTGCCATAGTAGTAATTTGTATGTGTGCCCCCTCGCTTCCTCCCCGAGGAGAGGGGCATGAGTAATGATTATAGTGTCATGGCGGTCTCTCCCCGGGGGAGGATGGGGCGGGGCCGCTAATTCTCTTCGTTGATTTTGTAGGTGATGCCTGCGTTGTTGTTGTCTAAATACTTGATGAGCTCTGCGCTGACCTTGATGCGTCGGTGTGAGCGCAAGAGTAGGCGCTGATAGTGGACGTGGTCGAGCAGGTGGACGTAGAGCTGCACATGGTGGTTGGGGTCGGCCGGTGTGAGGCTGTCTATCTCTGTGATGACGTCGGGGTCGATGTGCGTCGTGGGCAGGTAGATGGAGAGTGACTGTATCATGTTGTCCTTGACGTTGGCTAAGAAGTCCACGCTGCCTATCTTGAGCTCGAGTTCGTTCTCGCGGTAGCGGCGGGGCTGCACCGTGCCTCGGATGATCACACGCTGGTCGATGGTGAAATAGTTGGCCCAGCGCACCCAGTCGTTGCCAAAGAGTCGCAGTTCGCCCGTGCCGGTATAGTCCTCGATGGTGACGAATCCGTAGGGCAGGTTGGAGCGCTTGCCGATGCCCGTCTTGACATCCACGATGATACCTCCGAGGAGCACGTCGGGGTGGGTGGCAAACTCGGAGAGGTCGGCGAGCTGGCAGATGTGGAGATTGCAGAGATGATTGATCACCACGCTGTACTCGTCGAGGGGATGGGCACTGAGGTAGATACCGATGAGTTCCTTCTCGCGGTTGAGGCGCTCTAAGTCGCCCCAGGGTTCGGCCTCGGGGATGAGGGGCGTATAGACCTCGATGGCATCGAGTCCGAAGAGTGAATTCTGGGCCTCGTATTGGGCCTGCTGATACTGGTTGCCATAGCGTATGAGTGTCTCGATGAAGGTCTCGCCCTTGGCCGTGAGGCCAAAGAACTGTTCGCGGCGTATCTCCTTGAAGGAGTCGAAGGCACCGCTGATGGCCAGCACCTCGAGACCGCTCTTCTTGACGGCATTCATGGATACGCGCTGCACGAAGTCGAAGATGCCCTTGAAGGGGCCGTTCTTGGTGCGCTCCTTGATGATGGCCTCGGTGGCGGCATCGCCAAAGCCCTTGATGGCACTCAGGCCGAAGCGTATCTGCTTGTTCTTGTTCACACCAAAGTGGGCCATCGACTCGTTGATGTCGGGGCCGAGCACCTCTACCCCCATCTCCTTGCACTCGTCGAGCAGTTTGGCTGTCTCCTTGATGTCGGCGCGTCGGCGTGTCAGCAGCGAGGCCATAAACTCGGCGGGATAGTGGGCCTTGATGTAGGCTGTCTGATAGGCCACCCACGAGTAGCACGCAGCGTGCGACTTGTTGAAGGCATAGGAGGCAAACTTCTCCCAGTCTCCCCATATCTTCTCCAGCACCTTGGGGTCGTGGCCGTTAGCCTTGCCGCCCTCGATAAACTTGGGCTTCATGGCGTCTACGATGTCCTTCTTCTTCTTACCCATAGCCTTGCGCAGGGCGTCGCTCTCGCCTCGGGTGAAGTTGGCTAAGAGGCGTGACAGGAGCATCACCTGCTCCTGATAGACGGTGATGCCGTAGGTGTCCTTCAGATACTTCTCCATGATGGGGATGTCGTAGCTGATGGGCTCGCGGCCATTCTTGCGGGCAATGAAGGAGGGTATGTAGTCCATAGGGCCCGGACGGTAGAGGGCGTTCATGGCAATGAGGTCCTCAAACACAGTGGGGTGGAGCTCCTTGAGGTACTTGCGCATACCGGGCGACTCAAACTGGAAGGTACCCACGGTGCGTCCCTCCTGATAGAGCTTGTAGGTGAGTTCGTCGTCGATGGGTATGTTGTCGAGGTCGATGTCGACCCCCTCGGCCTCCTTGATCACGCGGCATGCCTCCTTCATCTCGGAGAGTGTCTTGAGGCCCAGGAAGTCCATCTTGATGAGACCCGTGGACTCGATGACGTGGCCGTCATACTGGGTCACGGCCGTCTTGGTGTCGGGGAAGTCGGGGTCGTCGGCCGTAGATACGGGCACATGCTCCGAGATGGGGTCGCGGCAGATGATGAATCCACAGGCATGGATGCCCGTGCCGCGGATGTTGCCCTCGAGCATGCGGGCAAACTTGATGGTATTGGCCTCCACGGGGTTGGCAGAGGCCTCGGCTATCTGCAGTTCCTTCACGGTCTTGATACAGTTGTCGAGGTTCATCTTCAGACCGCCGTCGAGACGGTCGGGGATGGCCTTACACAACTGATTGGCGCGCTCGAGGGGCAGCTTGAGCACGCGGGCCACGTCCTTGATGGCATTCTTGACGGCTAACGTGCCGTAGGTGATGATATGGGCACAGTTCTCGTGGCCATACTTATCCATCACCCACTTGAGCACCTTGCCTCGGCCGTCATCGTCAAAGTCGGTATCGATATCGGGCAGCGAGATACGGTCGGGGTTGAGGAAACGCTCAAACAGCAGGTCGTACTTCATGGGGTCGATCTTGGTGATGCCCAGACAGTAGGCCACCACACTACCCGCGGCCGAACCACGTCCGGGGCCCACCCACACGTTGAGCAACTTGCGGGCCGAGTTGATGAAGTCCTGCACGATGAGGAAGTAGCCGGGGAATCCCATGGTCTTCATGATGTGGAGCTCAAAGCGTATACGCTCGTCGACCTCCTTGCTGATGCCGTGTTCGGCAGCCCAGACAGAGAGTTCGTCGGGTTGCAAGGCATGGTCGGCCTCTATCTCGGTGTAGCCCGTGCCATAGAGGCGCGAGGCACCCTCGTAGCCGAGCTTGCCCAGATAGTCGGCCTCAAACTTGATGCGGTAGAGCTTCTCGTAGCCGCCTAATTTCTTGATCTTGCTTGTGCCCTCCGCCTCGCTCAGGGGATTCTGGCCGTATTCGTCGGTGGTGAACTCGTGGTAGAGCTGCTCCTCGCTGAACTTGCCTCGCCACTCTTCCTCCGTGCCGAAGTCCTCGGGGATGGGGAAGAAGGGCATGATGGGGTTCGACTCCAGGTCGTAGGTCTCCACCTTGCTGAGCACCTCCATGGTGTTGGTCAGGGCCTCGGGTATGTCGCTGAAGATGTCCTCCATCTCGGCACGCGTCTTGAGCCACTCCTGCTTGGAGTAGAGCATGCGCTTGGGGTCGTCGAGGTCGCGGCTTGTGCTCAGACAGATGAGGATGTCGTGGGCCTCGGCATTCTCCTGGTCGATGAAGTGGACATCGTTGGAGCAGATGAGCTTGATGCCATGCTTGTGAGCCAGTTCGATGAGCTTCTCGTTGGCGCGCTGCTGCAGGGGGAAGGTCTCACGATTGGCCCTCTGCCCGGGGTCCTTGACCTCGTGGCGCTGCAGTTCGAGATAGTAGTCGTCGCCAAAGACGCTCTTGTACCAGAGGAGTGTCTCCTCGGCCTTCTCGATGTTGCCGTTGAGGATATGGCGGGGCACCTCGCCTGCGATACATGCCGAGCAGACGATGAGACCCTCGCGGAAGCGCTCCAGGTCGGCATGGTCGGTGCGGGGCTTGTTGTAGAAACCATCTGTCCATGCACGGCTCACGAGCTGTGTCAGGTTGCGGTATCCCTGCTCATTCTTGGCCAATACCACCAGATGGGAGCGCTTGTTGTCGCCCATCTCGCGGTTTTTGTCCTCCTTGGAGCGGGGTGCCACATACATCTCACAGCCGAAGATGGGCTTGAAGGGCTCCAGGCCCTCCTTCTTGCGCCCCTTGTTGACCTTGTTGCAGTAGTCAAACAGCTCCTTCACACCAAACATGTTGCCATGGTCGGTGATGGCAATGCCCTTCATGCCGTCGTTGATGGCCTTGTCGACCATCTTCTTGATGCTGCACTGTCCGTCTAAGAGTGAGTACTGGGTATGTACATGTAAGTGAACAAAGTCTACCATCTTGATTGTGCTTCTTCTGATTTTAGGGTATAAAGGTACACCACTTTGCCCAACGAGAGCTTATCTTTAGCGCATTTTCTGTGTGCGCGGGGGCGCCGAGGGGCAAATTGGTAGCCTTTTCTTTGCATAATAAATAAAAATATGTACCTTTGCAAAAATACAATATATATCCATCCATGGGAAAACGACTCAAGAAACTACGTAAGATACGACTCCACCACGAAGGTAACTACACCCTGGTGGTAGTGGGCGGAGCCCTGCTCGCGCTCAATGCTGCCATCTATTACGCCACCCAGTACTACCACTGGGACGACATGCCACGCTACATCGTGCTCGCCCTGAGCATCGTGGCCTATGCCATCATCGTCAACTTCTTCCGCTGCCCCATCCGCCTTTACGAGGAGGATACCACGGGCCTGGTCATCGCACCTGCTGATGGCAAGGTGGTGGTCATCGAGGAGGTGGAGGAAAACGAGTACTTCCACGACCGCCGTCTCATGGTGAGCATCTTCATGAGCCTCTTTAATGTGCACGCCAATTGGGTCCCTGTGGATGGACGCGTCAAGATAGTGCGCCACCACGAGGGCAACTTCCGCGCAGCGTGGCTCCCCAAGGCCAGCATCGAGAATGAGCGCAGCACCGTGGTCATCACCACCCCTGAGGGTACCGACGTTCTGGTACGCCAGGTGGCAGGAGCCTGTGCGCGCCGCATCGTGACCTACCTCAAGCCCGAGGAGGACTGCGAGATAGATGATCACATGGGATTCATCAAGTTTGGCTCGCGTGTGGACGTCTACCTCCCCCTCGGCACCAAGGTCGAGGTAGAGATGGGCCAGCGCACCACAGGCAATGAGACCGTCATTGCACGCCTTTCGTAGACACATATTTTTTTGAGGTTTGAGGTTTTAGGTCGCTTCGCTCTTGAGGTTGTAGGTTTTTCTAAGGTTGTAGGTCTATTTTTCAACAACAGAAAGAACGGAATAATTATTTCTGTTTGTTCCGTTGTTAAACCTACCACCTAAAACCTCAAAAAGGTCTATTTTTCGACAACAGAAAGAACGGAATAATTATTTCTGTTTGTTCCGTTGTTAAACCTACCACCTAAAACCTCAAAAAGGTCTATTTTTCGACAACAGAAAGAACGGAATAATTATTTCTGTTTGTTCCGTTGTTAAACCTACCACCTAAAACCTCAAAAGGCTGAGAGCCGACCTACAACCTAAAACCTCAAACAGACAAGCATGGCAAATATCATTACCAAGCAGATACCCAACTCCATCACCTGCTGCAACCTCATCTGTGGATGCATTGCCATCCACTTCGCCTTTATGGGCGTGCTCGACTGGGCCGTACTCTTCATCATTCTCGGTGCAGTCTTCGACTTCTTCGACGGCATGACGGCTCGCCTCCTTGGCGTATCCTCACCCATAGGCAAGGAGCTCGACTCGCTGGCCGATGTGGTCACCTTCGGCGTGGCCCCATCAGCCATTCTTTTTCAGCTGATCTGTCAGTTGCAGTCCACCCCCGAGAGCCTCCACGCCCTCATGCCTTACCTCCCCTATGCAGCCTTCATCATGGCAGCCTTCTCGGCGCTGCGTCTGGCCAAGTTTAATCTCGATACACGTCAGACCACCTCATTCATCGGCCTGCCAACCCCCGCCAATGCACTCTTCTGGGGGTCGCTCGTCGTTGGGCTCCACACCGAAATCATCACCAGCCCCTATGCCCTCCCCTTGCTCTTGGTGGGCATCGCGTTCTTCAGCTTCCTGCTCGTGGCCGAACTGCCCCTGTTTGCCCTCAAGTTCAAGAACCTCTCGTGGCGCGACAACTGGGTCAAGTATGTCTTCCTCATCGGCTGTCTCCCCTGCTTCCTCTTAGGTTACAGCTGCTTCGCTGCCATCATCCTCTGGTATGTCCTCTGGGCTGCCATCACACGCAAGGTGGCCTGAGGTTGAGGTGCTTGGCACACTTCTTGTAAGTCTGCAGTCATAACTTACAAACATTACGATTATGACATCACTATTCGGATGCCTCGTGAGCATCATCTTCATAGCCTTCTTTGCTCTTATGGCCTTTGCCGGGGCCGTGATCGACACTCTGCGCCGCATCTTCGGACTCGGAGACAGCAATTCCTACAATCAGCAGCAGCGCCATCAGCAGCAGCGCCATCAACAGCAGCGCCAGCAGAACTATCGCCAGGAGCAGCACACCTCAAGGCAGAAGCCCAAGGTGTTTGCCGACGACGAGGGCGAATACGTAGACTTCGAGGAGGTGAAGCGATGAACTATACCTACTATATGCGCCAGGCCCTCGAGGAGGCCCGCAAGGCCTACGCAGAGGACGAGATACCCGTGGGTGCCGTCATCGTATGTCAGGACCGCATCATAGCCCGCGCACACAATCTCACCGAGACACTCACCGACGTCACCGCCCATGCCGAGATGCAAGCCATCACCGCTGCTGCCGAATACATGGGGGGCAAGTACCTCACCGAATGCACCCTCTACGTCACCCTCGAGCCCTGTATCATGTGTGCAGGAGCACTCGGGTGGAGCCAGATCAAGCGCATCGTCATCGGTGCCGCCGACCCTAAGCGTGGCTACCAGCGCTTCGCACCTCAGGCCCTCCATCCACGCACCGAGGTAGTCACCGGCATCATGGAGGAGGAGTGCAGCCAGCTCATGAAAGACTTCTTCAAGCGTAAGAGATGACAGATCTGACCCACATACGACTCAGCGAGGTGGATAGCACCAACAACTATCTGCGAGCCCTGGCCTCAGACCACGGGGCGGACAATGTGCTCGTCACTGCCGACTATCAGACGGCCGGACGAGGCTCTGCCACCAACACCTGGGAGTCGGAGTCAGGCCGCAACATACTCATGAGCCTGCTCACCCATCCCACCCACATCCGTCCCGCACATCAGTTCCTGCTCACGGAGTGCATCTCACTCGCCATTCGCGACGCCCTCAGCGGCTTTGCTGAGGGATTCACCATCAAATGGCCCAACGATATATATAATAAGGATAAAAAGGTCGTGGGCATTCTGATCGAAAACCGCCTCACCGCCTCACACATCCAGGACTGCATCATGGGCATTGGCATCAATGTCAATCAGTCCCGCTTCACCAGCCCCGCCCCCAATCCCGCATCGCTGGTCCAGATAACGGGGCACGAGCACGACCGCGACGCCATCATCGCGCGCATCCTCTCCCTCTACCACCACTATCTGACCTTCACCCTCGATGGGCGCGAGGCACAGCTCCACGACTGCTATCTTGCTCATCTCTATCGCCGAGGCGTGGAGGCGGACTACGAGGACGCCCTCGGCCCCTTCCGAGCCACCCTCACCACGGTGCTCCCCTCGGGCCACCTCGTGCTGACCGATATTGCGGGGAGGGAGCGCAGATATGAGTTCAAGGGGGTGAAATTCAAGTGACACACAGAGTCGCTACGGGCTCAGCAGAGATACTATTAACACTAACAAACAATCATCAAATGCCCCCGATACTTTCCCCTATATGGGGTGGGAGGGGGGAGGACTAACTATTATGGCAAAGTTTAAGAGAATATTGCTCAAGCTCTCAGGTGAGAGTCTTGCAGGCGAACAGAAGCAGGGTATCAACGTGGAGCGTCTCAATGAGTATGCTCAGCAGATCAAGGAAATCGCCGAGATGGGCGTGCAGATAGGCATCGTTATCGGTGGCGGCAACATCTTCCGTGGCCTCACCGGTGCGGGCAAGGGTTTCGACCGCGTCAAGGGCGACCAGATGGGCATGTGTGCCACCGTCATCAACTCGCTCGCCCTGAGCAGCGCCCTGGGTGCTATCGGTCAGAAGAGCCGTGTGCTCACCGCCATCCGTATGGAGCCCATCGGCGAGTTCTACTCCAAGTGGAAGGCCATCGAGGCCATGGAGCGCGGCGAGGTGGTCATCATGAGTGCCGGCACGGGTTCACCCTATTTCACCACTGATACTGGCTCATCGCTCCGCGGCATCGAGATAGAGGCCGACGTCATGCTCAAGGGTACCCGCGTGGACGGCATCTATACCGCCGACCCCGAGAAGGACCCCACCGCCACCAAGTTTCACGACATCACCTACGAGGAGGTCATCGCTCGTGGCCTGAAGGTTATGGACATCACGGCCACAGCCATGTGCATGCAAAACAACCTCCCCATCTATGTATTCAACATGGACATCCTGGGCAACCTCAAGCGCGTGATGGCCGGCGAGGAGATTGGCACATTGGTGCACAACTGATGTAAAAATTCGGCAAATATGGCGTATAAATGGCCCGAAAATGGCCGATAATCGTACTTTTTACACTTTTTTTGGCTGAAAGTGCAATTTCTACACTTAATATTTTGCTGATTCAAAATAAATAACGACCTTTGCCATTGAAATATTAGATTTTTTCATAGTTAAGGTTTAGTTTAATAAAGCAGGGGGCTGGGAAGTTCCTTGCTTTTTTTGTTTCTTATCTCATCAGCCTCTCTTTCTTCCGGTCTCTCTGCGCTCTGCGATGTCACAGATGCTGCCTCGCCAGACCCTATATGTGTCATTGCGCCAGGATATATATATGCTGCTCCTCCAGACGGTATATAGACTATATGTGCCGCGGAGCCAGGATATATATAGGCTCCCCAGCTCTGTCTGGGGTGGGCGGAGTCGTGCCCTGGGTACGGTGTCCACCACACCACCAATGGTGACCTCGCCGAGTTGCGGAGCAAGCTCGGCAACATCCTGTATGGTGCCGCAGATAGTGCCTCGTAAGGTGCTGCCAAGCTTGCTGCGCAACTCTGCCATTACACCAATGCTGATGAGAGATGCCACCTATCCGGCAGCATCTCCGGTGCAATCGGTTCTTGGACGAGCCAAGCGCTTCGCGTGGTCCTAACCTCGCTGCGTTCGGTGTATTGCCCTGGCCGGGCAAATGTCTCTGATGGCAGTCCTGGTGTTTGCATTTATTCGTGGCCGTGATTAGATGTTCTCCCCCTCGGGGAGTTAGAGGTGGCTTTCCATTGTTCCCTACACACAAAAAAACGGAAGGTGCTGCACATCGCTCAGTGTGTCAGCATCTTCCGTATCTTTGTTTCTTCCTCTTCACGCCGCGGCGTGGGGAGATATTACTTCATCTGCTCGTTGACGGCCTTGATCTTCTCCTTGAGGAGAGCCAACTCGCCCTTGAGCTTCTCTATCTTCTTGTTGACCTCGTCCACGAGTGAGTTGCCCTTTTTCGACTTGCTGGTGAGGAAGCCGAGGTTGTTCTCATAGGTCTGTATCTCACCCTTGAGGTTGTCGTAGGCACGCTGCAGACGGTTGCGCTCTGCCTGCAGACTGTTGCCACCCTGGTCGGCAGAAGCCTTGAGATTGTTCTTGAATGAGTTGAGGCGGCGTGCAGCGCGGCTCTTGCTCAGACCGTCGTAGAGGGTATCGCAGATTTCGCGATACTGCTTGTACACCTTGTCCTTGTCGCGGAAGGGCACATGGCCAATCTCTACCCACTCATTCTGCAGAGTGCGTATCTTGTCCACAGTCACCTCCTCTGCCTGCTCGGCCAGGGCCTTGAGGCGCTCGATGACGTCACGTTTCTTCTCGAGGTTAGCCAGCTGCTCGCTGCGCTCACCGGCTGTGGCCTTGCCCTTCTGCTCGAAGAAGTAGTCGCAGGCATCGATAAACTGCTTCCAGAGCTGGTCAGAGTATTTCTTGGGCACGGCGCCGATGGTCTTCCACTTCTTCTGCAGTTCGATCATGGCATCGCTGGTGGCCTTCCAGTCTGTGCTCTCCTTGAGTGCCTCTGCCTGCTCCACGAGGGCCTTCTTGGCGGCATAGTTGTCGTTGAGACCCTCGCGCAGGGTCTTAAAGAAGGTGACCTTTTGCTCGAAGAACTTGTCGCAGGCTGCACGGAAGCGCTCGAAGATCTTGGTGTTCATCTTCTGGGGAGCGTAGCCGATGGTCTTCCACACGCCCTGGACGGCGATGATCTGCTGTGTCTTCTCCTCCCACTCTGCATAGGTCTTCAGACCCTCGGTCTGGATGGCCTCCACCTGCTCACAGAGTTCTGTCTTCTTCTGCAGATTCTCCTCCTCCTGTGCCTTCTTGGCCTCGAAGTGGTCTTGGTGGCGCTTGTTGATGACGGTGCTGGCTGCCTTGAAGCGGCTCCATATCTCCTCGCGCAGTTCCTTGGCCACAGGGCCTATCTCCTTGTACTCCTGGTGCAGGCCCTGCAGCTGATTGAAGGCGCTGATGACGTCGGTCTCGTCGGCCAGCTTCTCAGCTTGCTCGCAGAGGCGTGTCTTGGCCTCGAGATTCTTCTTGAAGTCATACTCGCGCATCTCGATGTTGAGCTTGAGGAGGTCGTAGAACTGCTCCACGTAGAGCTGGTGGTTCTTCCATATCTCTGTGGCATTCTCGGGGGGCACGCTGCCTATCTCGCGCCACTCATTCTGGAGCTGCTTAAACTCGTCGTAGGTCTTGTTGGCCTCCTCGGGTGTGGCAGCGAGGGCCTTTATCTTGTCGATGATGGCAAGCTTCTTCTCGAGGTTGTCCTGACGCTCACGCTCGAGGGCTGCTTGCTGGTCGGCGCGGCGCTGGCGCAGGGCCTGCATGGCGAGTTTGAAGTTCTCCTCGTCCACGCTGGGCTCGGGGCTATAGGTCTCGGGGTCGCCGCCCTGGGCGATATATGCTTCGCGTGCCTCCTGGTTTTCGGCACGCTGGTATTTATAGAAGAGTTGCTTGAGGAGGTCTATTTCCTGACGTTCGCCCACCTCCTCGCTCTGGGCCAGGGCCAGGGCGCGCTCGAGCACCTCAGCCTTGGTGGTCATGAGGGGGATCTGGGTTGTGGTTTCGGTCTGAGCAGTCTCGGTCTGCTCCACCTCGGGATTAGCAACATTGTTTTCGTTCACCATGCCCTCGTTCTGTACGGGCAGTTCTTGAGAGTCCATCATTTTACTTTTCGTTAGTAGTCTGATTCGATGTTAACATTCACGCATGAAGGTGTGTAAAAATCACCTTATTAGATGCAAAGTAAGGAAAAATAATCCTTACAGCCTAATCTTTTCCTCCTTTTTTTACTTTTGTTTATTAAATAGGACGCGTATAGGCGGCAAAGAAAACGGCCGCACCCGGGGGGTACGGCCGCTGTAGGGATGGGCTGGGGGTGGATTATTCCCACTCGTCGCCCCAGATGTCGATGTTAGCGGGCTCCTGCTTGTTGAGCAGGGTGAACTCACCCTTGTTATCGTTGTTGATAGTCTCAGCTCCAACAAGAGAGTCAGTATGGAGTTGGCAAAGATCACGTTGTGAGCTATAGCCTGGGGGGTGATATAAGTCTTTTTCATATTCGTTTGTTACCCCGTTGCCCCCCCCCTTGAAGGGGGACGTGGGATTAGTTATTTATTTTATGTGGGTTATGACTGTCCTTGCCAAGGATGAGGCATAAATCGAGAACTCAAAATTCGCTATAAGCCAGGTTTCTGACAGTTACTCGAGACCATCCCATTTTCAGAGAAGATATACTTACTTTGCCCGAGAAGTATATCTTCTATTGCAGATGAAGTATATCTTGGAAATCTCCGACTCTTTCTACGCTCGGGATAATGAATGCAAGCATTCCCTCTCCTCTCGCTTAACGAAAGAATTCTTTGAAAACTATTACTGTCCGAGGAAATCAAGACCCTGCAAGGGTCGCTATAGATTAGCGTAGGGTGTCAACCCTAC
>CALZKW010000060.1 GCA_945788095.1 uncultured Prevotellaceae bacterium
TATTCTCACTTGCTGGTACTCCTGTAGAAGATGTAGAAAAAGTATGCGACGTTGTGAAACTGTTTATTGAGACAGGACAGGTGGCAGCCAATAAGGATTTACGCATTCCTTTGAACAAGAAGCTGCGCAATGCAGAGTTGAAGCAGTTCGTCTATAATATAATAAGGTATAACGGAAAAGAAAATCTCGATGCCGAGTCATTCCTCCAAACAGCTTTCAGTGAGTGGTTCAGTGGAAAGAAGGAGAATATTGCCAAAAACTACTCTGTGCTGCCCAAAGATTCATTGGTGTCAAAGGATGGTGTGGAAGCTGATTTGATAAATCTGCGATGGTTGGTTAGCAATAATGATAAAAATATGTGATAGAAAATACTATATAATACACCATTCAAATTGGCAGTTGGAACTAAGCTAAGCTGTCATGGGACTTAAAAATATATTAATTATGAATGACATTTTAGAATATCTTGCAGAACTCTATAATGAGATTGGACATGGTTGTCCTAAAGAAAAGCAAGTTCAACTTCTAGCTTTGATTATTGATATTAAACGCGATAATACTGAATTAATAAATTCAAAGAATAGTTTATATCTAGATGTAAAGAAATTCATTTCTATATATTTACGTAATAAAAGAGTAAAAGATTATGGATATGAAGACTATGATTATGACCTCATTCGCTCCTATATTATGTACTCAGGCTTTAATAACGAACAGAAACTCAAGCTATTAGAATATACACGTTACCTTCTGTCCTCTTTATCATATGAATATGATTGGATTGAGAGTCTGATAAAAAATATTAGATTAAAACTAGCATTTGCAAAGCACAAATTCAAATGGATTCTTTTACTTTCATCATGGAATTCATTAACTCTTATAGCTTCTATTTTTATTATATTTGGAATTGAGTGTGTGCTTCTGCTCCCTGCTCCTGCAACCTTTATGTCAATATGCACGATAACACCAGTCCATTATTCTGATTGTTCATTCTTTAATCATATTTTAAATGTTATTTCTTTACATTTTGATTGTGTAGATAATTCTGCCAAAATAGAGTTTAATTCATGGGGATTAGTAGGTCTCGTCTTCTGGAATATGCTTTACATCATAGTATGTGTTAACTTTTTATTCAAAAATCTTCTTTCAAATTTTGAAGTAGATGACAAGCATTAATAGATTCTTTTTGAACATTAATAGATTTGTGAGGTCAATAATCTATAGGCTGATTTTATTAGCATATGGTATCATATTGGCTTTATTATTTCCGACTCTATCTATATATGTATATATAACAATTTTTTGTTTGTATTTCATTTACATTATATTGTATTTAATAAAAAGTCATACAGATGTAATAATAAGGTCTATTGTGGATCTGATCTTTATTGTTATTTGTCTATATGGCAAACCTGTTGATAATATCTGTGTTATAGCAATGATATTTTTGCCAGTGGCCAATGCTATAAATCATACAGGTAAAGGAAAGCATTCCTATGTATATTTATTGGGGCTTTTTGCGATTTATTTGGGAATGCTACTCTTGGGAGATTATGATAATTTAATTATTCAAGTTATATATGCATTGATAGCTTTTTCTGCCTTTTGTACCATTCAATGGCTTACTAAAAAACATTGGATTCATAATAATAACGAGGCTCTATTAAGAGATGCCGTTGAGGACTTTTACATTCACGGCATAAAGCATGATGAAGTGTATAAAAGAATTGGACAGTTGTTTATTGAGGAAAAAATTAATTTTTTGGATATGTTCTGCTTCATATCTCATGATGATTTCAATTCATTATTTGTGGTTAATGGCTCTCGTTTTGTATACAACTATTCAATAAAAATAAATATGATTCAATCTCAGGAGTTACGAAAAAACTCTATATGCAAAAATATTTCTTTAATTATTGATGGTGATTCATACAAAAATAATATTGCTATTGTAGAACCTGCATTGTCATTTAAAGATAATATAGATAATACATCGTATTTGTTTGTTATATGTTTTGAGAATAACGTATCTAGTGCTTTATTTCTTATGGAAAACATAAGTAATGAGCTTAGAAGATTCTCGCAATACCTATATTCAGAAAGAATAATGCGCCTTAGGAAAAAAGAAAACTTTGAAAAGATAAAGGATAAAGGTAGATTTGTCGATAGTGCGATTAATACCATGCATTTTATCAAAAACAGGTTAAGCTCATTGCAAACACTAACTGATGTTATAAATGATATGGATTCAACGAATATAAATGACGGATACATCGAAGTTGCTAAAGAGGCCGCGCAACGTTCTAGTATAGATATTGATAGTATTTTACAGAAAGCAAAATATCTCTTGAACAAAGAGAATAATCCATTTCATTACCAACCAACGGAATTTTGCAAGACAAGAAGAATGTTTGCAACCTTAAGACAAGTATGGGAAAACATTCTTTCGAATTCAAATATTACAGTGTCTAATATTGAACAAATAAATGACGAGTCATACCATATTGAGACAAACATGGAAGGTGTTGAAATTTTATTCTCAGATATCATTGGAAATATGTATAAATATCAAAAGAATAATAGTTCTTGTAACTGTACTTGTGATAATGATTTTTTGACTATTGTTTTTAGAAATGATTTTGCAGACAAAGAATCTGTTCTTTCCCTGGTTAAGACATATAATCAAAAAGACAAAGAAGAGATTATCAAACGTAAAACATTTGGTGTCTCAAATGTGAAATCATTTGTTTCTGATATGGATATTATTCTCTTCTCTTCCATTGAGAATGAATTAGATACTGAATTATTCACAATCACATTAAAATTTAAATTAATAAAAGATGAGAGTCCTAGTAATTGAAAACGAATATGATTCTATTCTTCCTGTATTTAATGCAGTTGAAAAAATAGTGCTAAAGCAGCCTATAGAAAAGGTTCATATTGATAAATCTCAGAATATCCCATGGAATGAATTGACCTCTTTTAATGCTATCTTCATTGACTTGAGTCTAGCAACTAAAAGTATGCAGGACGGGTACGGAATTATTGAAAAGTTCAAAGAACAAGCACCGGAAGTTTTAAGCAAAATTGCAATAATAACAGGTAATGATATGGTACGAGAAAGCCTAGAAGAAAGAGGGTTAAGTGAATGTAATATACAAGTTTTCGAAAAGCCATTACGCTACAAAGAGATTGCATCTTTTATAAAATAAGAAGTTTTACATGCTTCATTATAAAAAGTAAGGAGTCATCTCATCCAATAAGTAACGCATCGTAAGCACTTGCAATGCATGACTATGGGAGTTTGTGCATGTTTATTAAACTGGTGGTAAACGATTGCTATCATTATTGGAGGGAGTATGGATTGCAGGTAGAGAAATACGATGATATAATGGCGCTTTGCCAAACTATATTCTCAAAATCCACATTTGTACATATATTTTTACATGTAAGCAGAAATATTTGTACCTTTGCATCAACAAAAGGAAGAAATAAAGAGAAAAGGACAAAGAAGAATAGGAAGAGCATCGCACGGATGCTTATCGATATTTGTTGATTGATGACATTAAGGATGCTTATGGCGTTCCTTATCTGTACCAAAGCCTCAGTAAGTCGCTGATAATCAGTAGTGGATAATTTTGAGGAAGTGAAGTAAACGCATATCGAAATAAGAATACATAATTAAATGGAAAGCGTGTAGCTCAATGAGTTACACGCTTTTCTTGTTTTTGGCCATGCACAATATTATTGCTAACTTTCCTCTAAAGAAAAACTTTTCTTGATTTTGCCGGTGTAGAATCTCGGAGATTTTGTCTAAATTTGCGTTATTATTATAAACATCTGTACCTCATTTGTATCTCGAAACTACATATTCCGTAGCATACCCGTTCAGCATTCCGGGTCTGCAGTCAGCAGTCAGAAGTGCAAAAATAGGCTCTTTTTGATGTCCGTTCGTCCATAAAAGGACAAAAAAATGGATAAAATCGACAAGAACGACGACAGCGTTTCCACATTATTCACATTCTAAACTTTATCAAACTATGAGTGAAATCGCAACTCTTAGCTTGGAGCGCCTGAACAATGGTGCTCACTTTTTGTTCATTTCGAACGTATTGGCTCGTGCTGAGGCCGATGCGAACATCAAGAGTAAGCTCAGCACACAGATTGCTTCGCTGAAGTCTGCCAAGGAGCAGGAGGACGAGGACTTGAAGATTTCGCAGAAGAGTCTTCTGACTGACGACATTGCTGCTGCCGATGCAGAGCGTGACGGTCTTTACAGCGGTTACAAGAAGGCTGTGAAGGGTTTCAACGATCTGCCTGTTGCAAACATGGCTCAGGCTGCGAAGGTGCTGACTCAGCACATCAAGGACTACGCCATCGACCCTAAGATGCAGTTGGACAAGGAGACTGGTCTGCTGATTAACTTCATCGACGACCTGGAGAAGAAGTATGCCAACGAGGTGCAGACACTTTCGCTTGGCGCGTTCGTGACTGCACTGAAGGCAGCCAACGAGAAGGTTCGCACGTTGACAACATCACGTACAGACGAGCGTATGTTGAAGGCTATCGGTGCGCTGAAGGTATCACGCAAGGCAAGCGATGACGCTTACCGTCTGCTGGTGAAGTTCGTGAATGCTTACGCCCTGATTGAGGGTGACGCTAAGTACCTGAACTTCATCGACTACGTGAACACTGAGATTGTTCACTACAAGCGTGAAGTAATCGGCCAGAAGTCGGATTCAGCTCAGACAAGTGGCACGACTGGTGGCACAACGACTGGCGGTGGTTCTTCGACAGGTGGTTCTACAGGCGGTAGCACTACAGGCGGTAGCACTACAGGTGGTTCAACCGGAGACTTTGAACTTGAAGGCTAAGCGAGCTGTTTGTAAGTAAATGATTATCCCGCCAAGCATTTGTCCTAATGGATGGTGCTTGGCGTAAAACAATATTTTACTATAATTTCACCCCCCTTCCCCACCCCAGAAACACGCTCACAACACTGCTGATGAGCATATTTGGGGACAGAAAAGGAAGATTTTGTAGAAAATATGGGGGATAAAACGAAATAAATTAGTCTTTTGCACTTGCGAGAAAAGAAAAATCTCTATATTTGCATCATAAAACTACAGAAAACTAATTAAAAACAACAACTTTAATATTAATATGGTATGTGCCGCAGAGGGGCTCTGAAGCATACTCTTGACACACACCACAAACATTCTACGATTATGACAGAATTGGTATCTCAGATCGCAGCTGCATACGAGGAGTTCCAGAAGGACGCTGCAGCTCAGGCAAACAGTGGTAACAAGGCAGCTGGTACCCGCGCTCGTAAGGCTTCGCTCAACATCGAGAAGCTCATGAAGCAGTTCCGCAAGGCATCTCTCGAGGCTGCTAAGTAAGAAGGGACACACATACCCGCATCATTACCAAACAAGGTATAAAGGGCACAAACTCTCCCCTAAGAAAGGGAGTGTTTGTGCTCCTTTCTTTTTTAACCAAATACCATAACAACATACATGAAAACTCTCTATCTATCCATCGCCACCCTACTCTGCTCGGCTGCCTATGCACAAAAGGCGCAAGTGGCAAGCCCCGACGGAATGACACAGGTGGAAATCTCACTGCACAACGGACAACTCACCTACGACCTGCATCACAACAACAAGCGTGCACTCGACCACTCCCCTCTGGGCATCAAGGCCAATTGGGGCAATCTGGCCGAGGGACTGAAATGGGTCAAGGAGACCACCACAACAGTCACCGATCACTACACACTCGACCGTGCCAAGGTGGCCAACGTCGACTATGAGGCCAACGAACTCAAGGTGGAAGTAATGAACGAAAAGAAGCAGAAGATGACCGTCTGCTTCAGAGTGAGCAACAACAATGTGGCCTTCCGCTACGAGATACCCAAGCAGGGAGAGACGGCCAGCATACGTGTCATGGAGGAGAAGACCGGATTCGACTTCCCACACTCCACCACCACCTTCCTCTGCCCTCAGAGCGACGCCATGATAGGATGGAAACGCACCAAACCAAGCTACGAGGAGCACTACAAGGCTGACGCTCAGATGAGTGAAACATCGCAGTACGGCCACGGATACACCTTCCCATGTCTCTTCCGCGTGGCTCACGACAAGGACAACACCTGGGTGCTCGTCAGCGAGACGGGAGTGGACTCACGCTACTGCGGCAGCCGACTGAGCGACATGCAGGGCGACGGTCTCTACAGTCTGGCCTTCCCCATGCCCGAGGAAAACAATGGCAACGGCACCGTCGAACCCGCCTTTGCGCTGCCCGGGGCCACACCCTGGCGCACCATCACCGTGGGACAGACACTCGCACCCATCGTGGAGACCACCATACCATTCGACAACGTGAGTGAACGTTACACCTCAAAGCACAACTACAAATACGGACGTGGCACATGGAGCTGGATCGTGTGGCAGGATGCCTCGATCAACTACGACGACCAGGTGAAATACATTCAGCTGGCCAAGGCCATGGGCTATGAATACGTGCTCGTCGACAATTGGTGGGACAACAACATCGGCACCGAGCGCATGGAGCAGCTCGTGAAGTACGCTCAGAGCCAGGGCGTCGACGTCTTTCTATGGTTCAGTTCGAGCGGTTACTGGAACGACATCGAGCAGGGCCCCATCAACCGCATGGACAACAGCATAGAGCGCAAGAAGTGGATGACATGGATGGAGAAACTCGGCGTCAAGGGCATCAAGGTGGACTTCTTCGGCGGCGACAAGCAGGAGACAATGCGCCTCTACGAGGAGATACTGAGCGACGCCGACGACCACGGACTCATGGTCATCTTCCACGGTTGCACCATACCACGAGGATGGGAGCGCATGTATCCCAACTATGTGGGCAGCGAGGCCGTGCTGGCCAGCGAGAACATGGTGTTCGGTCAGAACTTCTGCGACGGAGAGGCCTTCAATGCCTGTCTGCATCCCTTCATCCGCAACACCATCGGATGCATGGAATGGGGAGGATGCTTCATGAACCGACGCCTGGCCAAGGGCAACAAGAGCGGCACCCGACGCATATCAACCGACTGTCTCGAACTCGCCACCACCATACTCTATCAGAATCCCATCCAAAACTTTGCCCTCGCTCCCGAGAATCTGCTCGCTCCCGCAGAGGGTGGTGCACCCCAGGTGTCGATGGATCTGCTCAAGCGAATTCCCACCACATGGGAGGAGACACGACTCGTGGATGGCTACCCAGGCAAGTATGTCGTGCTGGCTCGCAAGCACGCTGGCCGCTGGTATATAGCCGGAGTGAATGGTGAAAAGGACACCAAAAAACTGACTCTCGACCTCAGCATATTCCTGCAAAAGGGTGACATCGTCGAGACATGGACCGACAATCTCAAGGACCAAGACCCCGTGTATACAGCCAAAATGAAGATTAAAGATACACGGAAAGTCACAGTGACCATGGCAGAAAACGGCGGATTCGTTCTAATCAAATAATAAGATTCAAGATATATAGATACACGAAAACCTCCCTCTCCAAGAACCATTTCTTGCGAGAGGGAGGTTTTTATTAATGTTCCTATGTATTTGTGAATGCAGGTATAACAGAGCGTCCGATAAGGATAGGGGCAAGTAGGAGCTTATCGGGAAAATGGGGGGTGAGGCGGATCATACCTTTCCGTCTTCTATCATCTCGTCCGTGACATACTGGTAGCCGGCATAGCCCCGCCAGGCCTTGGTGAAAGCCTCGTTGACCTGCTCGCGGTGCTCGTGCCATTTCTCTGCCACAAAGCGTGAGGGCACATGGATGAGCACAGTCTTGTCAGCATTGACGCGATAGAGTTCGGAGCAGGAGATGTAGATGTCTGCAAAATTCTCACCCAGCGCCTCGGTAAGGAATGCGGTGAAGTTCGTCCAGCACTGTGTCTCCTCCTGGGACAAACTGGGAACAACCGGTTTGATCTCCTCGGCAGGGGTGAGATTGGTGGGCTCAAACTTCTTGAGCCACTCTACCAGCACCGTGGTGACATAGGCATGCACACAGTCTGGTTTGTGCTCCTCCACGAGTTTCTTGATGCGTGTGAGTTGATCCTTGACCATCTCGAGCGACTCGTCGGTCACCAGAAACTCTATCTGCTTCCATTCATCGGGATTGATGCGGAACATCTCGATGAGTCGTGCCTGGAGGCGCTTAACCTTCTGCTCCCTCCTACGTGCGCGTCCATGCTCAGAGAAGATGATTTTGAACTCAATCTCCTGAGGATTGCCCTTCTTGCGGCCCTCGGCATAGCGTGTCTCGTAGGTGAAACTGAAATCTATCTTGTTCTCAGCAGCCAGTCTGTCCATCTCGAGACGGATGGGCTCGAGGATGCGTTTCTGGAAATCCTTGTAGCGCTTATACTTGTCCTCCACCACATTGATGTGCTTGTTGTCGAAGGTCAGAGCACCGAGATATTCCTTAAGATCGAGGTAGTTGGCATCGCAGTACCCGCGGTCAAACCATGCACTGAGGTAGATGTAGAGGCGGGGGGTGCGCGAACAGCGACACAGAGGCACAATGTCCTTCATGTGTTCCACATATCCCTTCTTCATATTCAGCAGGTCGTTGACACACTCCTTGTGCATCCTCACCTTGATGATGCCCGTGCGTCGCTGACCGCTGGCATACTTTATCTCACCACCATCCTTCGTCGTGCTGCTCACGGGGAAGGAGATGGAGTGGAAGAGATTGCGGGTGGTCATATATCGCTGGCCGTCGCGCTCCTCCATATACGAAAATGAAGTGCTGGCAAGTTCGCGTCCGTCCTTCTCCATCGCAGCATAGTCCTTGGCCTTGATGCCCATCTCCTTCATCGAGAGGTTGAAGGTGAGCAACGAATCCTCAAAATCCTCGTCGCGGAAGAGGTAGCCACTCGTCTCGTGCGACTTCAAATAATGCTCGATCCGATCCTGCAGGGCAGCAGCTATACCCACGATGACGTTAGTCTGCATCAGGGACAGTCCACCCCTGACCTGGGTATAGGCCAACGGATTCTTGATATAGTCCGTAGTGCCCAGCGATCGTACCAACTGATTCTTAGGGCTAATCTGGCCCTCTTTCTTCTTTGGCATGATAAACTAAAGTAAAATTTCAAAATTCGGTAGTGCAAAGGTAAGCAAATTCAGCGCTACTATGCAAACAATTGCAGCATTATTTTACTGTGTTACGGTTTTGTCCAAGCTACTGTTACGCTTTCGTCCCGCAAAGGTTACACTTCTGTATCCAGATATGTTACTATTCCGCCACCCTTCTATAGATAGTTATATATAGAGAAAAAAAGATAAAGACCTATCGAAATATCATATATATCTTAGCAATGGGGCAAATACGTAACATATTATCCCTTAACCGGATACAGATTCGTAACACTCGTGCGACACTTCCGTAACACATCCCACACAGAATATCCCCCCCACCTATCCCATCATATACCCACCCAACCGGTAGCTTAGGCACTAAGTCCGCTGATACCTACAAGGCACTTTAGGGACAATACCAGAACACTTCCCGTATCCTATTCTATCTGTATTCTTCACCCTTCCTCGCATTTGCAATGCTACCTACTTGTCCCTCATATTTCTTCTTTGGGGACAGAATAGGAACACTTTTATATTCCTGTTTGCGACACTTTCGTAACACTTGTATAATGGGACATATTTCATACACTACTTGCTATATATCTATATAATGCATACAATATCAGCAAGATAAATCAATTTCAGTTCACTTAAGTGTTACTTTCCTGTCTTATTTTTCGTCCTAATTCGACAAATCTGTAACATTTTTCCAATTTTTTGCGCCCTCTAAGCACCTTTTCTGGCCTTAATTAGGCATACTCATACCTTATACCTTATATATATAGTAGCATATTACTGGCAAGGAGGGACAGATTTGTAACATATCGGTACCTCTATATGCGACAAAACCGGAACATATTTTGCCAAACTGCGACAGATTAGTAACATATTTATCGCTCAAACATGGACAAATCCCGAACATAATTTATTCAACCAATGCGTTAGAATCTGCTTTCTAACTTATTTGTTCTCAAATATCTATGTATAAAAAAACCTGCTATTCTATTCCAGAACAGCAGGAATTTTAATCCGAATTTTGAGTTAGGCTTGTTTATCAAATCCATAAACGCTAACTTGATAATGCAAAGGTACTATGTTTTTGGAAGCCCCCATCATTCTATCACTAAAAAGTGCACCTTTTTCATTCCTAAAGTGGGACACATCTGTAACACTTCCCTCCTCTACCCTATCCGCCGATCTTTCCTTCTTTTATCGTTCACCCTCTCCTACCCCCTTATACCTTATGTACCGATTTTGTCCCCCTTCCTATTCTCCCGTATGAATTGAGCCTTCTAAAAATGTGCCATTGTGCGAGGCGATTCATCGCCTCGTATATTCACCATGTGTATACCTGATATTCCCTATCTCTCGAATTCGTGTCATTTAGACCGCTATATGTTTAGCTATTTCTGCAAATTAGATTGCCTTCAAACAGATATTCAAATACCCAAATACCTACACTCTCGCCTTTATAATAACAGAATGTAGCAGAAATACAGTTGTTTGCATCCTCAGACTTCTCTTCCTGTGTCCATAATATATCACAGTCTATTCCGGCATAAGAAGTCCTGCCTGCAAGGCAGTACCTCGAGACGAGGGCTTTTGACATGCAAGGTACTGCCTTCCAGGCAGGGCACAGAGTAGATGATCCCGTACCCCGGGCGATGCCCGGGGTTACCAAAATACTGGCTTCCAGCTAGAACAGAACTTCCGAAACTTGAATGATATACATTTATAACCTGGGCAGCTATTATGCATAAATGCTATTACAGAGCGATGAGATAGGACCACGCAACGCACTTGGGTTGTCCAAGAACCCTGTACATACCGTCCGTTGCGGAGGATGTTCTCAGTGGACGATGATTCCCATCCGGTAGTGTCCTTGCCGAGTTGCGTAGCAAGCTTACCAACACTAATATAGCGCCCTCCAAAGTTCAGCCATCCAAACAGAATAGTTTGCGCATCACTACCGGCAGCACCTAAGGTACAAATAGTGCTTCCCCGAAGCATGTTCTAAAGCACGCTTCTACTCATTCACTTCGTTCCCTTTATTGCCCTCCAGGCTAACCACATGCAATTTTGGGATCACATAGTACATTATTGCCAATACTTTTCCCACACCTGCTTAATTTTTCAACATGGCGACCACATGCTTCTTCTTGTTCATCTCATGTCTTACTCTTCGTTCCCTCGTGCCCTAAACTCATTCATGTACTATAATCACTTCTCACTTTTTCCCTCTATAAGCTCCCTTTCCATCTATTTATAAAATACAAAGATACCTCTTAGGTATTCGGATACACATAAACTCTTATACTTCAATTCTTGTGTATCTGTATCCTATTTTACATACTCATAGGAGCACTTACGCCGCATGATGTTCCTATCGAATACCCGTATACACAACACATACACAGATATCAAAAGGAAACACGAACACACAAGCACACCAATACACAAACACACAGATACAAAATAGAAACAAGATAAATATAAATAAAAAACATAACAACACGAAAAATACCGGAACACATACAAACACAATAAACACATAGCAAATATAGGAGTATATATGCAGTATATAGTAAACACACGGGTAGTTGGTAAGTATTCTACAAGTATAAGGATATACAGATATACACTTAGTACCTAAAAACCCGCGAAATATTTGTGTATTATTCAGAATCGTAGTATCTTTGCAGCAAGTTAATCCGAATTAATATATAAGACTATGGGACAGATAATAGCAATCATCAATGACAAGGGTGGGGTAGCAAAGACCACCACCACGATGAATCTCGGTACGGCGCTTTGGCTCTTGGGCAAGAAGGTGCTGCTGGTAGACACTGATAAACAGTGTAACCTGACCTTTACGCTCGACAAGACCACGATGGGTAGCACAGACAGCACGCTGCTCGAATGGATGCGCGATCGCAGCATCGAGGCTCCTGTCTATGAGCGCTACGATGGTTTTGACTTCATACCCAGCAGTCAGAACATCGCACAGCTCAATACAGAGCTCCTCACCAAGTCGGGTAGTGACCTCTACCTGACGCGCCGACTCAATCTGCTTAAGGACCGTTATGACTACATCCTCATTGATTGTGCTCCAGGCTGCGACTCGCTGCTCAATGCCAATTCGCTCTCGGCTGCTGATGGCGTCATCATTCCTATACGCACCGACCTCTACAGTGTCGTAGGTCGTGGTCCGCTGATGCTAAAGATAGAGGAGATTAGAGAAAACCTGGAGAAGGACCTCAAGGTGCTCGGTGTGCTCCTCACTCAGTTTGACAAACGCACCGAGATGGGACGCCAGGTGCGTAAGTACTTCAAGGACAACGGCGAGATGCCCATTTTCGATGTTGCTATCCGCAAGTGTGAGGACTGCAACAAGGCTCCCGGTAACCAGATGTCTGTATTCGAGTATAATGCAGAGTGCACAGCTGCCGAAGACTACATGCGCCTGGCTATGCTCATCAGCGGCGAGAAGCCCAATCCCACTAAATGGAAGCCTGCACAGTGGAGTGAGAAGGCCAACAAGGCCTACGATGAGTTCATCAAGTGTCAGATTGAGGCTTGATATTTGTGTTAGTACATGCCTAAGACTAACTATTCTTGAAGAGGCAATATCGTAAATAAAAATCTCATTTATTTTTCCTTCTATTTATTATGGCAAAGAAGAAACAATTGTTGGACCTCGGTACCATCGACAACGAACTCATAGAGCGCGCAAGAGAGAGCGTAAAGAATAAGCAGACTGTTGTGCCCGAAACAGACTATGTTAGCCAGTCTGAACAAGCGGAACCTACACGGCTTGGCCGTCCCAAGCGTCTCGAACCCTCGAGCATTATTCCCCGCAAGAATGGTCGTACTCTCTATCTCGAGCCCCGACGCAACATGGATCTCTCCACCATTTCGCTCCGTAATGCTGTGGATAAGCAGGATGTCATTCGTACCGCACTTGATGTATTCCTGGATACATATATGGAGGGCGACTGCCTCAACGATGAGGGTGAGCGCCTGGTGCTGGAGTATTACCGCAGAACCCACAGACACTAAGATATTTGCAACAACTAAGCGCGTGCGGTAGGGTAGGGGGCTTACCAATTGTATGCCGAGTACGTATGTGTATGTGTATATGGAAAGTACCTTGAGAAGATTACAGACTAACATCCAACGGCGATTCAATAAGGGATGCGTGGATTACCAGCTCCTGAGCGATGGCGATCGTATCCTTATCGGACTGAGTGGAGGCAAGGACAGCTTGATGCTCGTCAGGCTGCTGGCTGCCAGGATGCGCATCTACAGTCCCCGCATTGAGGTGGAGGCCGTACATGTTATGATGGATAATATCGCATATCAGACTGATGGCGAATATCTCGAAAACTTCTGCGCTCAAATAGGTATCAAGTTACATCTTATACACACCCGTTTTGATGTGCGTGAGGAGAATAGTAAGTCGCCATGTTTTTTGTGTTCTTGGTACCGCCGCAAGGCTTTGTTTGAGTTTGCTGTTGAGCATGGATTCAACAAGGTGGCGCTGGGGCATCATCAGGATGATATCCTCGTGACCTACCTGATGAATCTTACCTTCGAAGGCAGTGCCCATTCCATGCCGCCGATGTTGCAGATGGAGCATTATCCGCTCCAGATTATCCGCCCCATGTGTCTGGTGCATGAGGAGGACATAGAGCAGATGGCCCAGTTGTTGGAGTTCAGAAAACTCAAAAAGCTATGCCCCTACGATAAGGAGACGCGCCGCGCTGACATCAAGGCCGTCTTCCACCAGTTGCAACGGCTCAACCCGGAGGCACGCTATAGCCTCTGGAGGGCATTAATGAAATAGTATAATACGGAATGAAGAAAATTTTGTTTGTATGCCACGGTAATATCTGTCGCAGTCCGATGGCAGAATTTGTGATGAAGCGCCTTGTGGAGGAAGCCGGTAGGGTGGGGGAGTATGAGATAGCCTCTGCCGCCACCAGTACGGAGGAGATTGGCAACGGGGTGTATCCCCCTGCGCGCCGCAAGCTGGCCGAGCATGACATTTCTTGTGATGGCAAGCGTGCCCGCCAACTCACTCAGCGCGATTACGACCACTACGACCTGCTCATCTGTATGGACGAGTACAACCTCCGCAACATGCATTGCATGCTCGGTGGTGATCCCGCCGACAAGATGCACCTCCTGCTCGACTATACGGATCGCCCAGGTGAGGTGGCAGACCCTTGGTACACAGGCAATTTCGATCGCACCTACGAGGACATCCTCGAGGGCTGCACCTGTCTGCTTGAGCAGCTCGAGGCGTAGCCTTGCATCACGTTATAACAGACGACTATCCCCTGACAGAGTGTTTCCCTTCTCTGTCAGGGGATGTTATTTGTATGCTGCGATTACTATGAGGTATAAATTATGGTTTGTAGGGGAGATTGGGGAACAACGGAACGAACGGAAAAATAAAATAAGAATGGGCAAGAATAATATACCTAAGATCCGCAACTAATAAAGAATCACGTATTCCGTCCCCTATACAAATAAGCATAATTGCCAGTGTTTTACGTCCAAACGTACCAAATACCCCAATATTATCCGTTGATCAGCCACAAAATTAAGACAAACAAATAAGAATACACGTAATCAGCTTTAAAAATTTGCGTATGTTATACCTTAATTCCGCAACACTATTACAAATATGACTTTTTAAATACCTGAGCAACAAAAAGTTCTTGCTTGTGGCAAGCGGCAGAGCCGAGCGGCTCAGGATTTTGCCATGTCAGATTTTTCACTTATCTTAGTGTTGC
>CALZKW010000061.1 GCA_945788095.1 uncultured Prevotellaceae bacterium
TGCGGCTATATGCACTACACGATTGCCGTATCACTCGAAATGTCGGATGAACCAAGAAAAAGCCAGTCCTCGAGGGAGGGCTGGCTCATACAATACGTATAGTGAAATAGTTTCCTACAATCTATACCCCACAGTAATAGTGGTGTGGTAGTTCTTCACCTCAAGACCGGGACCCTTGATGGGCTCGAGATTCTTCATGCCCCAGTTGAAACCGAAGGCGAGAGAGAGGCGGTTGTTGTACTCAGCACCGAAACGGAATCCGAGACCGCAGTCGAAACGTTTGGCATCACAACCTTGGGGGACACCAAGGGCGTCCTCGTCGCGAACGAACCATTTGTTGTCGCTCTCATCCCACTTGCCGCCAAGACCACAGGCGAAGTAGGGACCGAAGTCGGCAAACACGCCCCAGACGTTGGTCAGATTGTAGCGATAGCCCACGTGGAGGGGGATAGAGGCATAGAAACTGCGCAGCTTGTCGGTGTAGGCAAGGCCCGTGGTGGGCTTGACATCCATCTTGGCTCCGAGCATCTGCACGTCGAGACCAAAGTTGACGTAGGTGCCCGCTGCACCAGGCAACACGTACTCGCCACGCCAGCCCACAGAATAGCCCACCTTGGACTTGGTATCTACGGGCCAGCCACGAAGGTTGGCTACACTCATACCGGCACTCACCACATGGGTCAGGCCAGCATCAGGCTCATTGTCGATGGCCTGCATCTCGCTCACCGACAGGGCGGAGAGACAAAGGAGGGAAAGGAGAAACTTCTTCATATCTGTCAAGGGGGGATTAGTTGGCTGATGTAAACTCGGAGAGGAAGCGGGTATCGTTCTCAGAGAACATACGCAGGTCCTTCACCTGATACTTGAGGTTGGTGATGCGCTCGATGCCCATACCAAAGGCATAGCCGGTGTAGACGCTGCTGTCGATGCCGTTGGCCTCGAGCACGGCGGGGTCGACCATGCCGCAGCCAAGGATCTCCACCCAGCCTGTGTGCTTGCAGAAGGAGCAACCCTCGCCGCCGCAGAGGTGGCACGAGATGTCCATCTCGGCACTGGGCTCGGTGAAGGGGAAGTAGGAGGGACGCAGACGAATCTTGGTGTCGGGGCCAAACATCTCCTGGGCAAAGAGCAGCAACACCTGCTTGAGATCGGTGAAGCTCACATTGCGGTCGATATACAGTCCCTCCACCTGATGGAAGAAACAGTGGGCGCGGGCCGAGATGGCCTCGTTGCGGTATACACGGCCAGGGCAGATGACACGGATGGGGGGTTGCTGCTGCTCCATGACGCGGGCCTGCACCGAGGAGGTGTGTGAGCGAAGGATGATGTCGGGATGGGCCTCGACGAAGAAGGTGTCCTGCATGTCGCGGGCTGGATGGTCGTCGGCAAAGTTCATGCTGGAATACACATGCCAGTCGTCCTCCACCTCGGGACCCTCGGCCAGGGTGAAGCCAAGGCGGGCAAAGATGTCCACAATCTCGTTTTTCACAATAGTGAGAGGATGGCGGGTGCCAAGGCGAACGGGGTAGGGGGTGCGGGTGAGGTCGATGTCGGGGCCTGCAGTAACAGCCACCTGGGCAGCGTCGCGGAGAGAGTTGATCTTATCGAGAGCTGCCTGCTTGAGCGTATTGATGCGCATACCCACCTCCTTCTTCTGCTCGGCAGGCACATTGCGGAAGTCTGCCATGAGCGCAGGTATGCAACCCTTCTTGCTAAGATATTTGATGCGAAGGGCCTCCACCTCCTCGGCCGTAGCGGCCTGGAGCTGATCCACCTCGACCATCAACTGCTGAATCTTGTCTAACATAATGTGCATTGTTTGATTAAAATTTAGTGCAAAGTTAAGCATTTATTGCTAAAACAAGCCGCCATATCGGAATAAAAGTGTACATTTGCACGATTTTTATAAGGAGATATGTTGAGAAAAACAACCCACATATTTGTTTTGGCAGCTTTTGCCTCTGCCATCACGGCATGCAAGGACAAGCCCCAGACTGACAACGAGGAGACCCAGTACACCGACGAAACTGCATTCGCCGGCATCGGAGGCACACCCGACAGCACCACACAGGCCGACAATCCTGAGCGAGTGGGGGAGGAGGAGATTGTATTCGAAGACTCCACCGATGCTGCCGAGCCAGAAGACCAGCGCACACCACCTGAGGCCGTGGACGCCAACTTCAACGACTTCCTCTATGCATACAACGTCAACAGGCGCTTCTTCGTAGACCGCACCACCTTCCCCTTTGAAGTAGAGAAAAACGGAAAGAGCGAAAAGTTGCACAACTACAAGGCTGTGCGCAACCTCTACCACCAGACCATCACACCCGGGTACTATACCTTATTATATACTTCCACCGGATGCATCGATGAGATGGACGGCGAGGGCCTCGACAAGGTGAGCGTAGAGGCACACGACCTGGAGACGGGACTGACCAATGCCTTCAGATTCACCCTCGACGGGGGCAAGTGGCACATGCACGCTTGTGAGCAGTATGCCACAGCAAACGACCGCGCTGCCAGCTTCCTCACCTTCTACGCTCAGTTTGCCAACAACGCCGAATACCGCAGAGAGCACCTCGCTCCCCTCATGGAGACTTACATCATGGACGACGAGACGGGCGAACCCATCGAGGGCGTGATCACACCCGAACAGTTCGAGATGTTCTTCCCCGAACTGCCACACGGCACCATCGTCAACATCAACTACGGACAGCCCATCGACCAGCACACCAACACCATGTATATGCGCAAGTGTAACCTCATGAACGGCGAGCAGACCAACTTCACCTTCTCGCTCGAAAACGGGGAATGGACGCTCGTCAGCTGCGAAGGCTAATACCCACACACCCTGACAGACATCAAGCCAAGACAATGATCAAAAAGAATAACTGCTCGCTCCTTGCATACAACACCTTCGGCATCGACGCAGAGGCCAAATGCCTGGTGGAATACGACAGCGTGGATGAACTCAAAGAGATCATCGCCACAAAATGCCCCGACACACCGGTGCTCCACATCGGAGGAGGCAGCAACCTGCTCTTCCTGGGCAACTACGACGGCCTCGTACTTCACAGCCGCATCACCGGCATCAGCATCGTCAGCCAAGACGTTGACCACGTCACCATACGCGTCGGGGCCGGCATGGTATGGGACGACCTCGTGGCCTACACCCTGCAGCAGGGATGGTACGACTTGGAAAACCTCTCTCTCATACCCGGTGAGGTGGGAGCAAGCGCCGTGCAAAACATCGGTGCCTACGGAGCCGAGGCCAAGGACACCATCACAGAGGTGCACACCGTGGACCTCACCACCGGAGAGGAGCGCACCTTCGAGGCCGCAGAGTGCTGCTATGGATACCGCCACAGCATCTTCAAAACCGATGCCTACAGAGGACGCTACGCCGTGACACACGTGTGCTACCGACTCAGCAAGCACTTCACACCACGCCTCCACTACGGAGGTCTCAGCCGCATATTGGCCGAACAGGGACTGCTCGACACACTCACACCACAGACCCTGCGACAGACCATCATCGACATACGCAACACCAAACTGCCCGACCCCAAGGTGCAGGGCAATGGTGGCAGCTTCTTTATGAACCCCGTGGTGGACCGCGCTAAGTATGAGGCCCTCGCTGCCCAATTCCCCGGCATGCCTCACTACGACGTAGACCCCCAACACGTCAAGATTCCCGCGGGCTGGATGATAGACCAGTGTGGATGGAAGGGCAAAGCCATAGGCCCCGCTGCCGTGCACGACAAACAGGCCCTCGTACTCGTCAACCGAGGTGGTGCCACAGGACAAGACATCGTAACCCTCTGCCACGCCGTACAGCAAGACGTCAAAAACACCTTCGGTATAGACATACACCCCGAAGTCAACTTCATCGGCTAACAACGCCCTATGCGACGACTCCTATTCATCCTACTCACAGCGTGCACCCTGACCGCCAAGGCACAGGTGCACGACATCGTTTGCGGGGAGACCACACGCATCGACACCACACACACCAGAGCACTGGGACTCAGACTCAACACACTCGGCTTCTTCCACGACAACGAATACAGCAGCCAGCTTACCAAGGGATACTCACTACCCGGAGCACGCATCACACCAGCCATCACCTACAACCCCATACAGCAAGTGCACCTCGAGGTAGGAGCAGCAGCGCTCGTATACAACGGCGCCAACAAATACCCATGCTACGCCTACCACGACATCGCCAAGTGGAAAGGCAACCAATACCAGAAAGGCATGCACATCCTGCCCTGGGTGAGAGCACAGATTGACTTCAGGCACCTCAGCGTCGTGGTAGGCAATATCTACGGAGGTGCCAACCACAGACTCATCGAACCCCTCTACAACCCCGAGCACAACCTCAGCGCAGACCCCGAAATGGGATTCCAGCTCATCCTCAACCGCAAACACATCGCAATGGACACATGGATGGACTGGCAGAGCTACATCTTCAACCTCGACTCACACCAGGAGGCCTTCACCGTGGGCTCACATGCACGACTGCTATGGAATGCACCCACATCACGCCTACACTGGTACACACCCATACAACTTCTCATACAGCACCGAGGAGGCGAACAAGACACCACAGCCCTCGGCGTGCAGACCATCTGCAACGCATCCCTCGGTGTAGGACTCAGAGCCAACATGCAACGCACACACCTCACACGCATCGACGCCGAGGTCAACGCCGTGGCATCCTATCAGCAGAGCGGCACACTATGGCCCTTCGACACAGGCATGGCACTCCATGCACAAAGCAGCGTTACTCTCTGGGACCGACTCAACATGCGCATCGGATACGTCGGAGCACCCCGACAGTACGTCAGCCTCTACGGCTCCCCCCTCTACGGTACACTCAGCATACGCCCCGACAACTACCACTATCAGTACTCCGGCAACCACACCCTATACGCCAAAGCAGACTACTGCCACACCTTCGGCAATGGATACGCACTCGGAGCACAACTCGCAGCCTACAAGTCGATGGGGCAACAGATAGATGACTTCAACTTCCACTTCGGCATCTACCTGCGCATAGACCCCACCATCATACTCAAGCGATTTTGAAGAATAATTAGAATATAAGACCTATTATATCATAGGTTTTCACTACCTTTGCACACTGTAAGAAAATAAACGATATAGAAAGATATGATTAAGATTACATTCCCTGACGGTTCGGTACGCGAGTACGAAGCTGGCATCACCGGCCTTCAGATTGCCGAGAGCATTTCACACCGCCTGGCTCAGGACGTAGTGGCATGCGGCATCAACGGTGAGACCACAGAGCTCAACCGACCCATCACAGCCGACGCTGACATCAAGTTGTACAAGTTTGAGGACGAAGAGGGCAAGCACGCCTTCTGGCACACCAGCGCTCACCTCCTCGCCGAAGCTCTCCAGGAGCTCTATCCCGGCATCCAGTTCGGATTCGGTCCCGCCATCGAGAACGGATTCTTCTACGACGTACTCCTCCCCGGAGGCGAGATGATCAAGGAGGGCGACTTCAAGAAGATTGAAGACAAGATGCTCGAACTGGCTCGCAAGAACGAAGCCGTGGTGCGCACCGAAGTGAGCAAGGCTGACTGCCTCGCACAGTTCCAGACTGCAGGCCAGGCCTACAAGTGTGAGCACATCGAGCAGGACCTCGAGGACGGCACCATCACCACCTATACACAAGGCAACTTTACCGACCTCTGCAAGGGCCCACATATCACCCACACTGGCATCATCAAGGCCGTAAAGCTCATGAGCGTAGCCGGTGCATTCTGGCGCGGCGATGCCAGCAAAGACCAGATGCAGCGCCTCTATGGTATCTCATACCCCAAGCAGAAGATGCTCACCGAATACCTCACCATGCTCGAGGAAGCCAAGAAGCGCGACCACCGCAAGATTGGCAAGGAGATGGAGCTCTTCATGTTCTCTGAGCGAGTAGGCAAGGGACTCCCCATCTGGCTCCCCAAGGGCACAGACCTCCGACTCCGCCTCCAGGACATGCTCCGCAAGATACAGAAGCAGTACGGCTACCAGGAGGTCATCACACCCAACATCGGAGGCAAGAACCTCTACCAGACCTCTGGTCACTGGGACCACTACGGCAAGGACTCATTCCAGCCCATACAGACTCCCGAGGAGGGCGAAGAGTACCTGCTCAAACCCATGAACTGCCCCCACCACTGCGAGGTATTCGCCAACCGTCCCCGCTCTTACAAGGAGCTCCCCTTCCGCTGCGCAGAGTTCGGCACCGTATATCGCTATGAGCAGAGCGGAGAGCTTCACGGACTCACACGTGTACGCTGCTTCACCCAGGACGATGCCCACATCTTCTGCCGCCCCGACCAGGTCAAGGACGAGTTTATCAAGGTAATGGACATCATCCAGCGCGTATTCTACACCTTCCAGTTTGGCGAGGACAACGTAGAGGTACAGATCTCACTCCGCGATCCCAAGAACACCGAGAAGTATATCGGTAGCGACGAGGACTGGGCCAACGCCGAGCAGGCCATCATCGATGCCTGCGAGGAGAAGGGCATGAAGGCACGCAAGGAAATCGGCGAGGCCGCATTCTATGGGCCCAAACTCGACTTCATGGTCAAGGACGCCATCGGTCGTCGCTGGCAGCTTGGCACCATCCAGGTAGACTATCAGTTGCCTCAGCGATTCCAGCTCGAATACATTGGCGAGGACAACCAGAAGCACCGTCCCGTCATGATCCACCGAGCACCCTTCGGATCAATGGAGCGCTTCGTAGCCGTACTCATCGAGCACACCGCAGGCAAGTTCCCCCTCTGGCTCACTCCCGACCAGGTAGCCATCCTCCCCATCTCAGAGAAGTTTAACGACTACGCACAGCAGGTGCAGCAGTACCTCGCACAGCACGACGTTCGCGCCATCATCGATGATCGCAACGAGAAGATTGGACGCAAGATCCGCGACAACGAGGTGAAGCACATCCCCTACATGGTCGTAGTAGGCGAGAAAGAAGCTGCCGAAGGCCTCGTAAGCGTGCGCAAACAGGGTGGAGAAACACTCGGAAGCATGAAAATGGAGGAATTTGCGCAGAAAATTAACGAAGAAGTCGCTAAATTGACAGAAATGTGTTAACTTTGCATCCGTTTTGAGACTATAACTCTGTAAGTTATGACCAACACACAAAGATATAGCCCCAGGAGCAAAGCAAAAACAACAGATAAAAACAGATAAAGGAACTCAATAACTGAATGAAGAGAGACGACAAAAAGCAACACTATCGAATTAACGAGCAGATACGAGTACGCGAGGTGCGCATCGTAGGCGATGAGGTGGAATCAACCGTAATGCCTACCCACAAGGCACTTCAGTTGGCCGAGTCCAAAGGTCTCGATCTTGTTGAAATCTCGCCAAACGCAGTTCCCCCTGTTTGTCGACTGATTGACTACAGCAAATTCCTCTACCAGCAGAAAAAGAAGCAGAAAGAGATGAAGGCCAAGCAGGTCAAGGTCGATGTCAAGGAAATCCGATTCGGACCACAGACCGACGACCACGACTACGACTTCAAGCTCAAGCATGCCAAGGGATTCCTCAGCGATGGCGATAAAGTCAAGGCATACGTCTTCTTCAAGGGACGAAGCATCCTCTTCAAGGAGCAGGGCGAGGTTCTCCTCCTCCGCTTCGCTGCAGATCTCGAGGAATACGGCAAGGTAGAGCACATGCCTCAGCTCGAGGGTAAGCGCATGATCATGTTCATCGCTCCCAAGAAAAACGCCACTCCCAAGAAAGAGGAGGTAGTCGAGAAGGCAGAAGATACCGCACAGCCCGCACCTGTCAAGAAGGCTCCCCAGCAGAAGGCCCGCAAGGAATACACCGGACCAAAGGTAGAGGGAGAGGACTTCGACGACTAATCCACACACACCAGAAAGATAGTGCGTAACGCCCTGGTATATGCGTTGCCACATCGATTATAACTCACATTATTAATTAATTACAATTATGCCAAAAGTAAAGACTAACTCCGGTGCTAAGAAGCGCTTTGCGTTCACCGGTTCTGGCAAGGTAAAGCGTAAGCACGCATACCACAGCCACATCCTGACCAAGAAGACCAAGAAGCAGAAGAGAAATCTCGACCACACTGATATCGTTGTGACCGAGAACATGAAGCAGGTACGCGAGCTCCTCTGCAAGCGCTAATCTAAATCAGGAAAAGTAAGTTCTTAACTTAAGTTATTCACCGAATGTATAGCACAAAAGATCGCAACAAAGGCGGCGCTAACATTCAAAACAGACAAAATTATGCCAAGATCAGTAAATCATGTAGCTTCAAGAGCTAAGAGAAAGAAGATTCTGGGTCTTACCAGAGGTTATTTCGGTGCACGCAAGAACGTATGGACCGTTGCCAAGAACACTTGGGAGAAGGGTCTTACCTATGCTTTCCGCGATCGTCGCAACAAGAAGCGTACCTTCCGCGCTCTCTGGATTCAGCGTATCAACGCTGCCGCTCGCCTCGAGGGTATGAGCTACTCACAGTTGATGGGTGCTCTCCACAAGGCTGGTATCGAGATCAACCGTAAGGTCCTCGCTGACCTCGCAGTTAACCACCCCGAGGCTTTCAAGGCCGTGGTAGCTAAGGTAAAGTAAGGAAAACCTAACGTAAGACTTACGATTTACACACCCACACAGTCCCGCCATTCCACAAGGAATGGTGGGACTTTCTTTTTACCTACAAGAGGGGTGAACTAACAATAATAGTTTGTTCTTTGTGGCATAGTATGGCCACAAAAAAAAGCCTGAAACCGTTTGGCTCCAGACTCGTAACTTATATCTGTGGATAGTAGCTTCTTAGAGGAGGTACTGTCCTGAGATGCTCTCATTATTCTGCACGCTGCGGATAGTGGTAGCAATGAGGTCTGCAATGCTGATCTGCTTAACCTTAGCGCAACGGTTGCTGTAGGGGATAGAGTCGGTGAAGACCATCTCGCAGAGAGCACTGTTCTGCACACGCTCGCTGGCAGGACCACTCATGACGCAGTGGCTGGCAATGGCGCGAACTGAGCGGGCTCCCTTCTCCATCATCAGATTGGCAGCCTTGGTGATGGTACCTGCAGTGTCGACCATATCATCTACGAGCACTACATCAGCACCCTGTACGTCACCAATGACCTGCATTGAAGCTACCTCGTTGGCCTTCTCGCGCGACTTGTTGCAGAGTACGAGAGGACAGTTGAGATACTTGCTGTATGCGCTGGCACGCTTCGAACCACCCACGTCGGGAGTTGCGATAACAAGATTCTCGAGATTGAGGCTCTGGATATAGGGAAGCAGCACGCTACTGGCATAGAGGTGGTCAACGGGTACGTTGAAGAATCCCTGCTCCTGATCAGCATGGAGATCCATGGTGATGACACGGTCTACACCAGCTACGCTGAGCATATCAGCCACGAGCTTGGCACCAATGGATACACGGGGACGGGCCTTGCGGTCCTGACGAGCCCAGCCAAAGTAGGGGATAACGGCATTGACAGTACGGGCACTGGCACGCTTGGCTGCATCAATCATGAGGAGAAGCTCCATGAGGTTGTCAGTGTTGGGGAAGGTAGACTGTACAAGATATACATCGCGGCCGCGGATTGACTCCTCGTAAGAAACCTCAAACTCGCCATCAGCGAAGTGGGTGACGAGCAGATTGCCGAGAGGACAACCAAGACTCTTACAAATCTTTTCTGCAAGGTAGCGGGTCGCTGTACCTGAGAATACCAAAAACTGTTGCTTTTCCATTTCTTTTTGTTCAGTATATCTGTTAGTAAATGTAATTGCTTATGTGTGTGAGGGGTAGGGGGGATGTGTCAAAGAGTAGCCTTGCGCAACTTGCGGAAGTGATTGATGAGCTCCTTGAAGTCTGTACCGCGATGGATATTAAAGCGTGCCCAGAGGTCACCTCTGACAGCCACACCGCCAAAACCTAACGCGCGTACCTTATCTATATTGTCGAGGCAGACACCGCCCATAGCAATGACGCGACGGTCTATGAGGCCATTGCGAGAAGCCTCCTGAAGGTCTTCGGCACTATACGAGGCCTTGACACCCTTATCAGAGAGGCTATCGAAGACATGGGTGAGCATGACGTAGTCGCTCTCCGCCTTGGCTGCAGCCAGGTCAGCAAGCGAATAGCAAGAACGGCTCACCAGCCCCTTGTAGTCATGAGGAGTCTGAGTGTTGTGCTTGCTCAGATGAATGCCCAGCAGGTCAAACTCCTCCTTGAGGTAGAAGTGGTCGTAGACCATCACGCGCTTGTGGTATTCATCGGGCAGAAGCGTGAGCAAACGCTCGCTATAGACAGGTTCTTTTTGGGGTTTACGCAGATAGAGCAGGTCCAGTCCCTCATCAAAAAGCGAGGCAATAATCTTGTCTTCCTCCACAAAAAAGTCAGGAGAAGTCAGTACGATTAGTTTCATAATTCTGCTTTATCAATTTAGTTTACACTGCAAAATTAAGCAAATTTTGCTACATTTCCATTCTATTCCCATTCTTTTTCAATATCTTTGCTGCGAATATTGATATAAGTCTATGAATAACCACATCAAAACATTGCTCTACGCATCGCTTTTTGCACTCAGCACACAGGCCCATGCCCAGCAGGGAGAATCGCCTCTGTGGATGCGCGGTGCAGCCATCTCGCCCGATGGCCGACAGATAGCCTTCGACTACAAGGGCGACATCTTCGTAGTAGACAGCCAGGGAGGCCTGGCTCGACAGTTGACCACCACTCAGGCCTACGACGGCCACCCATTCTGGAGCCCCGACGGCAAGCACATCGCCTTTGCAAGCGACAGATACGGCGGCATGGACATCATGGTGATGAAGGCGGAGGGTGGGGTAGCAACCCGTCTGACCACCCACTCTGCACAGGAATTCCCCGTAGGGTGGAAAGATAATGGCCACGTGCTCCTCACACGTGCAGGATGGCCCAGCGTGACGGACATCATATTCCCCAGCAGCACCTTTAAGCAAGTCTACGAGGTAGGACTGGAGGGTGGCCGACAGAAGCTCTTCTCGCAGCTCACCATGGGCGACCTGAGTGTGGCTGAAGACGGACGCGTACTATATAATAATGTGAAAGGCTACGAGGACACGTGGCGCAAGCACCACCAGAGCCCCATCACTCGCGACGTGTGGATGTGGGACGGCAAGAGCTACGAGCAGAAGACCACCTTCAAGGGCGAAGACCGCAACCCCGTATGGGCACCCGATGGCCAGCACTACTACTACCTGAGTCAGCAGGGTGGCACAATGAACGTCTTCAAGGGCGACATCAACACCTCGAAGGCAGAGCAGCTCACACACTTCACACTCAATCCCGTGAGATTTCTCTCCGTATCCAAGCAAGGCACACTCTGCTTCATGCACGACAGCTACATGTATACCATGAAGGAGGGACAGCAGCCTCAGAAGGTGGATGTACGCACGGTGAGCGACCGAAAGATGGAGCAGACACAGCGTCATCTGACCTCAAACGGTGCGAGCAACGTGTGCGTATCACCCAAGGGTGATGAGATAGCCTTCATCCTCAATGGGGATGTATACGTGACATCACTCGAGTACAACACCACCAAGCAAATCACAAGCACTGTCGAGCGTGAGCGCGAAGTGAGCTTCTCGGCTGATGGTCGTTCGCTCGTCTACGACAGCGAGCGTGGAGGCATCTGGAGCATATACAAGGCCACCATCAAGGACAAGGACGAGAAAAACTTCACCTACTCAACAGAAATCAAGGAGGAACTGCTCACTGACGGCAAGACCACCAGTTTCTCTCCCCTCTACAGCCCTGACGGCAAGCAAATAGCCTATCTGCAAAACCGCCACGAGCTCCACGTCATGGACGAGGATGGCAAGCACGACCATGTCGTCATCCCCGACTCGATGATGTACTCCTACAGCGACGGCGACCAGCACTTCACCTGGAGCCCCGACAGCAAATGGCTCCTGGCTGACTACATCGGCCATGGTGGATGGTGTATCGGCGATGTAGCCCTGGTCAAGGCAGACGGCAAGGAGGCACCCATCAACCTGACCAACAGCGGATACAGCGACGGCAGTGCACGATGGGCCCTGGGTGGCAAGGCCATTATCTTTGGCAGCGACCGTGCTGGTATGCGCAGCCACGGCTCATGGGGCGCACAGTATAATATCTACATCATGTTCCTCGACACCGAGGCCTACGAGATGTTCCGCATGAACAAGGAGGAACTGGCAATAAAGGCTGAGGGAGAAAAGAAGAAAGATAAGAAGAAGGACGAGAAGAAAGACTCCACAAAAGAGGAAAAGGTGAAGGAACTGAAGTTTGACCTCGACGACCTCGAAGCACGCACCTTCCGCCTCACACCTCACTCAGGCAGTATCCGCGACGCCGTGCTGAGCAATGATGGCAAGAAGCTCTACTACCTGGCTGACTATCCCGAGATGAGTGGTCTGTGGGTATACGACCTCATGGAGCATACCAACCAGCTTCGCCAGAGAGGTATCGCATACGGCAGTCTGTCGCTCTCTGCTGATGGTACGGCAGCCTATGTGGGTAGCGGACAAATCACCAAGATTGACCTCAACTCATGCTCTACGAAGAACATTCCCTTTGAGGCCTTCAGCACCACATACCCCGCAGACAGATACGACTACATCTACGAGCACATTTGGCACCAGACCAAGGAGAAACTCTACGACCCTGGCATGAACGGAGCCAACTGGGACTCGCTCCACGTGGTATACAAGCGCTACCTGCCCCACATCAACAATGGCTACGACTTTGCCGAGATGGCCAGCGAATTGCTGGGCGAGCTCAATGTGAGCCACACAGGATGCCGCTTCCACAGCTACAGTCCCTCTCTTAGTACAGCCGAACTCGGTGTGCTCCTCGACGAATCATACGAGGGCGATGGACTGAAGATTGCCGAGGTGCTCATCGGCAGCCCTCTCTACACCAAGAAGGAGGTTACCCCCGGCAGCATCATCACCCACATCGATGGCGTGGAGGTGAAGGCAGACACCGACTACTTCCCCATGCTGGCAGGCAAGGAGAACCGCTACACACGCCTCACCATCAAATGCCACAAGGGCAAGACCAAGGACATCACCATACGCCCCATCTCATCGGGCACCATGTACGACCTGCTGTACAAGCGCTGGGTGGCACGCAACGAGCAGATGGTAGACAGCATCTCGGGTGGCAATGTGGCCTACGTACACATCAAGGGCATGGACACCCCAAGCTTCCACCAGTTCTACAAGAAAGTGCTCAGCGACAAGAGCCGTCAGCGAAAGGCCCTCATCGTCGACACACGCCACAACGGCGGTGGATGGCTCCACAATGACGTCTGCACCCTGCTCTCAGGCAAGCGCTCTGTGAGGTATACACCACGAGGACAGTACATCGGCAACGATCCCTACAACAAATGGGTGAAGCCCTCGTGCATGCTGACCTGCGAGGACAACTACAGCAACGCTCACGGCACACCATGGCTCTACAAAGAGCTCGGCATTGGTCCCGTCATCGGTGCACCTGTGGCCGGCACAATGACCGCCGTGTGGTGGGAGTCGATAGGCGGATTCACCTTTGGCATCCCCCAGGTGGGTAGCCTTGACAACCGAGGCATGTACCTCGAGAATCAGACACTCTATCCCAACATCGAAGTGTACAACTCGCCCGAAGACCAGCTCCGTGGCCGCGACCACCAGATTGAAATGGCAGTAAGCGAAATGCTGAAATAAGCAACATAGAATACCATTACACAATGGCCTCCCTCGATAATCTCGAAGGAGGCCATTGCTTGTGGTGGAAGAAAAAAAGATAATGGGGCGGAATTAGGGTCTGTTAAGTGCGCGGTACTCTGAGGGAAGCATACCAGTGTACTGCTTGAAAACACGTGTCAGCGTGTGATTTGAATTGAAGCCACATGAAGTAGCAATAACATTAATCTTTTTCTTGGTGTCTACCAGCATACGCTTAGCTTCATTGATGCGGTAGGTGTTGACGTAGGAATAAAATCTGCATCCGAATACGTCACGCAGGAAGTAATAAAAATAAGTGGTGTTTGACTCGAGCAGCTCTACTACATCCTCAACGGTGAGATTAGGATTGGTGTAGATCTTCTCCTTTTCCATCAGGTGGACGAGTTTTTTGGTGAGACGCAGACGCTCCACACGGCTCATGGTTCGGCTGGTGTAGGAGTCCTTGTCCAACTCGATTTCGTTAATCTGTTTTGCCATATTCGTATCTCAGTAAATAATTAATGTATCTGTTTTGTTCGTTTCGCTTTTGTATTCTATATTATTTGGATTTTTATGTAGAAAGATGCTCATTATCCTTCCGAATATTTTCATAGAGCAATTCTAACAAATCCGTTGCAAATATAGTGCAAAAATTTGTTTCCAAATAATGATTCTACAAATTAATGTTGCGGAAAGATACGATTATGCTATAAAAACACATTATTTTAGCCTAATTCAACGACTTTTTTGAGATAATCAGCAGAATAATAACGGGTAGAAGCCACAAGTTTTACATGACATAAAACACAAATATTGTAAAAAATCTCACATATAGCAAAAGCCCGCGTTGTGAAGAATTCTGAAATATGTACAAGAAGTAAAAAGGATGAAACATGCAAAAATCTTGTGGCTATGCTCGAGTAAAAAGCACCGCAATTCGAGACCCGCGGAGGCATGTGATAATCCCAGACAAAGTAGTACACAAAGACAAACGAATCCCCATCCAACTACCAAGCATTTGTTGGCTAACTGAGGAACATTTTCGCTCCAACTGATATCAGTTACCTCATCTCATATATATCAGTTGCCCCATCTCATATATATCAGTTGCCTCATCTCATATATATCAGTTGT
>CALZKW010000062.1 GCA_945788095.1 uncultured Prevotellaceae bacterium
GGTATGACGTTGACTTCGACCACCAGTTCATAGAGGCTGAGAAGTATGATGCGAAACCCATATCAAGGCGTTTGTCTTTAAGTTCATCTCTGTGCCAGCCAAATGGGTCAGGACATCAAGGCAGAGGATTTTATGCATCTTTGTGGTGATTTTTGCTGCGTTGCACCCTCTTTTGCCACAGTGTCGCTACCTTTTTGACCTCTGTGTCATCTTATGAGGGCGGTTGCGGATTTGAGGTTTATAATACTTTTTTAGCAATTGTCGGTATTAGGAGGGCGATAGCAAACATGTGTTTTATAATTTATCTTAATTTTGAGGCTGAAACACATAAAACAACCTTAAATTACTACAACCTAAATCAAACCGCATGAAAAGACTTGAAATGCTTTTGGTGGCGCTGCTATGCACGTGCTTCCAGCTTGTAGCTCAGACTCGAGTTACGGGTACAGTCTACGACGGAGCGGACCAGAGTCCGTTGCCCGGAGCAAAAGTGGTGGTGACCGGCACACAGACCGGCACAGTGACCAACGTGGATGGCCAGTATGCCATCACTGTGCCTAAGGGCAAAACAATCACCGTATCAATGATGGGCTTCCAGGCCCAGACCATCAACCCCAAGGGGCGCACCGTGGTGGATGTGACCCTCGACGACGACTCCAAACTGATGGACGAGGTGGTCGTAGTGGGCTATGGTGCCATGAAGAAGAGCGACATCTCGGGTGCTTCGGTCACCATGACTGAGGAGCAGATTAAGGGCTCCATCATCACCTCGCTGGACCAGACCTTCCAGGGCCGCGTGGCCGGTGTGACCGCCACCAACACCAGTGGTGCTCCCGGTTCTTCATCATCTATTCGCGTGCGTGGCCAGGCCACCATCAATGCTAATGCAGAGCCTCTGTATGTCATTGATGGTGTCATCGTGCAGAGTGGTGGCAACTATGGTTCGGGCTCACAGAGTGGTTCGAGCTTTGGTCTGGGCGACAAGCTCGGTAATGGTAGCATGAGCACCATCTCACCTCTTGCCACCATCGACCCCGCCGACATCGTCAGCATGGAGATTCTCAAGGATGCCTCTGCCACTGCTATCTATGGTGCACAGGGTGCTAATGGCGTAGTGCTCATCACCACCAAGCGTGGTAAGGAGGGCGAGGCTAAGTTCAGTTACAATGGTAGCGTGGCTATCAACCGTCAGCAGAAGCGCCTCGACCTGATGAACCTGCGCGAGTATGCCTCATACTATAACGACCTGGTGAAGAATGGCGAGATCTATGATCCAGAGCCCAACTTCGCCGACATCAGCCTCTTGGGCAAGGGTACAAACTGGCAGGACGCCATCTTCCAGACTGCACTGCAGCACAGCCATCAGGTGAGCGCACAGGGCGGTACGGACAAGGTGAAGTACTACGCCAGCGGTAGCTACATGAACCAGGAGGGTACCATCATCGGTAGTGAGTTCGATCGCTTCAGTTTCCGCACCAACCTGGATGCCAAGATGAAGAAGTGGCTCAACTTCGGTATGAACGCCGCCTACAGCAACTCTAACGATGACCTGAAGTTGGCAGACTCCAACGAGGGTCTTATCTTCTATTCTGTGACCACACCTCCCTCTATACCTATATATAATATAGACGGAAGCTACGCCAACAAGATCAACCAGAACTATACCAGCCCCAACCCCATAGCCAAGGCTATGATGGATGAGCGCCTCCTGAACCGTCAGAAGCTCAATGGTAGTTTCTTCTTTGACGTGATGCCCATCGAGCACCTCACATGGCACACCGAGCTGGGCTACGACTTCAACTGGAGCACGGCCAAGACCTACGAGCCTACCATCAAGCTCGCTACCTGGAGCCGCGACACCAACGAGGCCACCCAGAACAAGTCGAACAGCAAGTACTGGACCATCAAGAACTACATCACCTACGACAACACCTTCGGCAAGCACTATCTCAACGCCATGGTGGGACAGGAGCTCTGGGAGAGCACCTACGAGTGGCAGTCTATCACCGGTATCCAGCTCCCCAGCGACGACGTGCACAGCCCCGGCCTCGGTACTGGTACACAGAAGTTCTCTAACGGCTTTGGTAGCAGCGCTATGGCCTCATTCTTCACTCGCTGGACCTACAGCTACGACTCACGCTACAACGCCACCTATACCTACCGCTATGATGGTAGTTCTAACTTCGGTCCCGACAATCGTTGGGCAGGCTTCCACGCTTTGGCAGCAAGCTGGCGCTTCAGCCAGGAGAAGTGGCTCAAGGAGTCAACATGGCTGAGCAATGGTAAGTTGCGCCTTGGTTGGGGTCAGACCGGTAATGCCAACATCGGTGGTTATCGTTGGGGTAGCGCCATCTCGCGTATGGAGAGCGACCTGGGTGTGAGCTACCGCCCCGCCAACGTGGCCAACACCAAGATCAAGTGGGAGACCCAGGAGCAGTGGAACGTAGGTCTCGACCTCGGTTTCTTCCGCGATCGTCTGAACTTCACCTTCGAGTGGTACAACAAGGAGAGCAAGGACATGCTGATGGGCCTCCAGGTGCCCAGCTATATGGGTATCAATGAGAACACCAATGGTGCTATCCGCCTTGCTGCCCCCATGGGCAACTATGGTCACATCCGCAACCGCGGTGTCGAGTTCACCATCGATGCACATCCCCTCGTAGGTAAGTTCCAGTGGGACATCAACCTCAACATCTCTCGCAACAAGAACAAGCTCATCGACCTCAACGATGGTAGTGGCAATGGTCACCTCGAGGGTTATGGTCAGTGGAGCGACCTCATCTCCTTCAGCGAGGTGGGCCGTCCTCTCTACGGCTTCTATGGCTACGTCACCGATGGTATCTACACCAGCCTTGACGACATCCAGGCCAGTCCCACCACTGTGAAGCACCCCACAGACGGCAACTACAACCGCTCGAGCACCGTGTGGGTGGGCGACCTCAAGTATAAGGACCTGAATGGTGACAACGTCATCGACGAGAAGGACCGCACCATCATCGGCGATCCCAACCCCAAGTTCACCTTTGGTTTCAACAACACCTTCCGCTGGAAGAACTTCGACCTGAGCATCTTCATCAACGGTTCGTATGGCAATGACATCCTCAACTACAATGCCATCACGCTGACCCACATGTACAACAGCTGGCAGAATCAGACCAAGGACGTGCTCGACCGCGCCATCCTCGTGCCCATCGATCCCACCAAGGTATATCCCGAGGGTCAGAACTGGTATGACGATATCACCAACGTGCGTGTGCAGAACCCCGAGACCAGCATTCCCCGCGCAAGCCTCTTTGCCGACCCCAACGACAACGACCGCATCAGTGATCGCTACATTGAGGATGGCAGCTACCTGCGCCTCAAGAATCTCTCGCTCGGTTACACCTTCCCCAAGAGCATGCTCCGCAAGGCCAAGATCGAGACTCTGCGCATCTACGCCAACTTCCAGAACCTCGCCACATGGACCAACTACAAGGGCTACGACCCCGAGGTTGGTGTCAGCACCACCAGTGCCAACGTATATGGTTGTGACAACGGACGCTATCCCAGTCCCACCACCTACTCATTTGGTTTGAACGTAACCTTCTAAATCGCCTACTATCATGAAACTCAAAGATATCAAACTCGTGGCTATGGCCCTCACGATGGGTCTTGCCACCACCTCATGTTCCGACTTCCTGGACCGCCCCAATGAGGATGGTTACAACACGGGCAACTACTACCAGAACGATGCCCAGTGTCTGCAGGGTGTCAACTATCTCTACAATGCTCCATGGTACGACTTCCAGCGCGGTTTCCTGTGCGTGGGAGAGAGCCTCAGCGGCAACTACATCCAGGGCAGTATGTCGACGGCCTACATCGAGTTCTCGCTCAATGGCACCGACGAGCAGCTCACCAAGATGTCTGCCTCGCTCTGGAGTGTGATTGCACATGCCAACACCGTGTATAATAATATAGCCGCAGCGAGTGGCCCCAGCCAGGCTGTCAAGAACCAGTGTATGGGAGAGTGTCTCACCTGGAAGGCCCTGGCCTACTTCTTCCTCGTACGCTCGTTTGGCGAGGTGCCCATCGTGCACGACAGTGGCGACATGCTGGCCGACGGTTCGTATGCCACCTGTCAGAAGGTGAAGCGCGACGACGTCTATGAGTACATCACCATGACCCTCGAGAAGGCCATGGAGCTGCTGCCCAAGACGGCTGAGAAGGGTCGTCTCGACTACTACAGCGCTGAGGGTCTGCTGGCCAAGTGCTACCTCACCCGTGCCGGTGTGAGCGGTGCGCTCGATGCTGCCCATCTCAAGAAGGCAGAGCAGCTTGCCCGCGATGTCATCCAGAACTCCAGCTATGAGCTCGAGGACAACTACGAGGACATCTTCTTGCTCAAAAACCGCTACACCCGCGAGGGTATGATCGTGTGGCGCTGGACAGCTGATGGTACCAACTGGACCCGCCAGAACTCACAGCAGTCAGACATTGGTCTGATGGGCCTCGACGATGGTGGCAACTGCTGGGGCGACTGGGGCGGTCTGACCGTGGATGCCCAGAAGGCCTTCGGTGTGGACATCATCAACAACCAGCCCGACAGCTGGCTCAACAATGTGGACACCCGTCTGCATGCCACTATGATGCTCCCCGGCTTCAAGTACGACCAGTTCTGGCAGGACAAGGGCGGCTTTGACTACCTCAAGGCTATGTACGGCTACCTCCGCACTGATGGCTACCGCCTCACCAACGAGGGTATCCAGAGCTGCACCGGTGCCAATGTGGCCAAGCACCTCTATGGCAACACCTACGACCACCAGCAGGGTGCTGGCTGCAACGATGCCAAGATGGCCAGCAGTGTGCCCACCTTCATCCTCCGCTTCTCGGATATGTATCTCATCTTGGCTGAGGCCAAGTTGCTCCAGGCCAATATCTCTGCTCCTCTGAGTGCTACCACCTCGGATGCTGAGGCTATTGATGCCTTCTACACCGTGCGCCACCGTGCCATCAAGAACTACGTGAAGCCCAGCAGCATCACCTTTAACGACATCTGGAAGGAGCGCCGACTTGAGTTCATGCTCGAGGGTGACCGCTGGTACGACTATGTACGCCTCAGCTACGTGGAGCCCGAGTACTGCAAGGCCGAACTGCTGGCCCAGAACCGCTGGGATGTGTGGAACCTCAAGCCTCTCTATCTGGAGTACTACCAGACTGGCACCTGGAACCCCGCTGCTCACAGCACGATGTACAAGGACGACTTCACTCCCATCAACCCCAACGTGCTGATGAAGGAGGATCCCGACAGCAAGAAGTCGTACTTCATCATTCCTCCCTACCAGGGCGACGTGACCTTCAATCCCAACATCGCTCTCTCTGTAGACGGTGTGCATGTGGATGTACGAAATACGTATAGTTATTAATTTTTAGGACAGCGGTCTGTAATGGACAACAGACAACAGACAACGGACAACGGACAACAGTCTGTAATGGACAACAGACAACAGCCGTAGTCAGCAGTCAACGGAAAACGGAAAACAGCCGTAATCTGTAGTCCGTAGTCCGTTGTCCCCCCCCCAAAAAAATCGACATATGAAAAGCATGAATATATATCTTAAGGGTTTGTTGGTGGCAGCACTGACCCTTGGCACTGGCGCAGTGATGACCAGTTGCGAGGATGAGCCCGACAAGTATGAGATAGCAAAGGGTAAGCCCACTGTGCATTATGTGCGCAATCTGGGCGGCGAGGTAGACTACAAGGACCCCGACCCCAATCACATCAACACCCAGGGACAGCTCGTCACCGAGGCCGACCCTCAGTCTACGCTGTGCCTTGTGGGCGACAACATGCGTAGCATCGTCAAGTTGCTCTTCAACGACCAGGAGGCTATCCTCGTCACCAGCTACATCACCGACCACTCGCTCATCGTGCAGGTGCCCGAGTCGGTGCCCAAGGCCGTGACCGACAAGATCTATATGATCACCTCCGCTGGTGACACCGTCACCTTCGACTTCCACGTCATCATCCCCGGTCCTCAGCTTACCGCTATGGACTTCGAGTATGCACAGCCCGGCACCGATGTCACCATCACGGGCCGCTACCTCATCGACGATCCCGCAGTGCCCCTCAAGTGCTACTTCCTCGATGCCTCGGGTGCCAAGGTGGAGGCTACTGTCAACAGCATCAGCAACGACTACACCACGATGAACGTCACCATCCCCGCTACGGCTGATATGGGCAAGGTGACCGTGGAGAATGTCTATGGCAAGGTGACCTCGAGCTTTCTCTATAAGGACAGCGGTAATGGTAAGGACAGTTGGATGCTCTTCGACTTCGACGGCGGTGGTGCCGGTCTCGACGGCAGCACGGGCAAGGTGGGCCATGGCTGGCACAGCGTATTAGCCTGCAACGACGAGTGGTCTATCTCCGGCGCCTACATGCAGCTCGGCAATGGTGATGCCAAGATGGACGACGAGACCTGGGACGACGGCAACTTCAGTTTCGAGTACTGGCCCGGTGACTGGATGGACGTAGAGGACTACAGCCACGACTGTTCAGGCCGACTCATCGACATCGCCGACTTCTCGGGATGGGAGAAGATGAGCCTCAAGTTTGAGATGTGCATCCCCCAGTCTAATCCCTGGAGTGCAGCAGCCCTGCAGATTATCCCCCACAGCACTGCCACGGTGACCAATGGTAATGCCGTGACCGACATCTACGGCCTGCAGACTGGAGGTTGCAACAACAAGTACGTCAACGAGTGGCACCTCCCCCGCGCCCTCTATCGTCCCTGGACCACCACGGGCAAGTATGACACGGGCGACAAGTGGATCACGGTGACGATACCTCTGGCCACGAGCCTTGTGTTCGACTACGACGGCAGCGGCCTTGAGGCCAAGCTCACCCCTGCCGACTTCGCGGGTCTCACCATGTTTGTGGCCTCAGGCGGCCAGGCAGGCGAGGAGTGTCATCCTATCATCAAGATCGACAACATCCGCGTGGTGAAGAATTAGAAGTTCACCCCCCGGCCCCCCTCTGACTCCCCCAAGGGGGGGAGGACTGAGGGTAGGGTATTGTTAATTCTTAATTGTTAACTATTAAAGGTTAATTGTTAATTGAAAATCTGATAGTATGAAAAAGTATATTTATAGCATCATCACCCTGTTTGTGATAGCCCTCAGCGGGCTGTCACTGACGGCGTGCTCTGACGACGACCTGGCCACAGACCAGTATCGCAAGGGCACTTATCTCAATGTCTTTGGTCCCAACCCCGTGATGCGTGGCGGCACGCTGCGCTTCCTGGGTAGCAACCTCGACTTCATCGAGAGCATCTACATCCCCGGATGCGAACCTATCACCAACTACGAGGTCGTACAGGCCGGCATCCCCAGTGAGATACGCGTCACTGTGCCCAAGGACGGCAGCCAGCCTGGTCTGGTCAAGCTTGTCACCAAGTCGGGAGCCATCCTCTACACCAAAAGCGAACTCACCTACACCGAGCCCATCGTGGTCGACACCATCATGCCCGCCGAGTGTATGCCTGGCGACGTGATCACCATCAAGGGCGACTACCTCAACCTCATCCACATGATCGAGTTCACCGATGGCGTGCTCATCACCGGCAGCAAGTTTGTCAAGCACGACCGCTACGAGATCCAGGTGGAGGTGCCTGAGCGTGCCAAGACCGGCAAGTTGGCCCTCTACGACGTAGACCTCACCAAGGACAATGTGGCCGACGACGTGACCTACAACATCATCGAGACCCAGCAGGCCCTCATCGTGGGCACCCCCACTGTGGCTAAGCTCGCGGGTCGCAATGAGGCCGATGCCCAGGGCCAGATTACAGCCAAGAAGGGCGAGAAGATCACCATCAGCGGACAGGACTTCGCTCTCGTCAAGGCTATCGACATTGCCGGCTATGAGGTCACCTCGTTCAATGTCAGCGAGGACGGCAAGACCATCACCTTCGGTCTGCCTGCACAGGCCCCTGAGGGCGAGATCTGCCTCGTCACCAAGAGCGACGTGCTGGTGCCCGTAGGTAGCCTCCTCACTGTGGCACCCTCGAGCCTCTCTGCTGCTCCTGCTCCTGCCAAGAACGGCCAGGTGCTCACCATCTCGGGTCAGGACCTCGATGTGGTGACCAGTGTCACCTTCCCCCATGCCGATGCCATCACCGAGGTGCAGCCCACTGAGAGTGCCCTTGCCGTCACCATTCCCGAGGCAGCACAGGAGGGCGACATCCAGCTCACCATGGCCAATGGCAAGACCGTCACTGTGGCTTACACCCTCGTCAAGCCCGTCGTGACAGCCTATAGCAGCAGCCCTGCCCCTGCCGGCGGTCAGCTCATCATCAGTGGTCAGGACCTCGACCTCGTCAAGAGCGTAGCCTTTGGCGCTTCCGAGGCCAAGGAGGTAGAGACAAGTGCTGACGGCGCCACTCTGACCCTCAGTGTGCCCCTCGATGCAGAGAGCGGCAAGCCCGTGCTCAAGCTCAAGAACGGCACCACTGTGGATGCTCCCGAACTGCAGATTTCCAAGCCCGAGTTCTGCTATATCCCCGATGCCACCATCCTCACCGACAACGACCTCAAGGCTGGCGACCTGCTGACCGTGGAGGCTGAGAACCTCGACAAGCTCACCGAGGTGCAGATTGACGGCGAGACCACCAAGTATATCGACAATGCCGGTAAGCTCTTCATCAACATCACCATGAATGCCGGCACCAAGTCGGTGCTCAAGCTCATCTCGAGCAACGGCAGCGTGGAGTATCCCCTCTCTGTAGTGCCCAACACCGAGAAGCACACCATCATCTGGAGCGGCATCCACGAGGCTGGTGGTTGGGCCAGCGGTTTCCAGGCCCTTGCATGGGGAGGCTACGACTGGTCGCAGGTAGAGCCCGGCACCGACCTCGTCATCGGCTTTGCTGTCGATCCCGCCAAGGAGTACGGATGCCAGATCCGCTTCGGCAATGGCAGTTGGGCAGCCCTCCCCGGCACCAAGGCCCTTCCCGGAGCTGATGGCGACGGCAATATCGCCATGGCCGACGATGCCACCTCGTATACCCTCACCCTCACCCAGGAGATGCTCGATGAGATGAACGCCAACGGAGGTCTTGTCATCTGTGGTGCATGGTTCATCCTCAACAAGGTAGAACTCGTGGAGCACATCTCTCTCGAGACTGTACTCTTCAAGGGCGAACTTGGAGTTGGCACGATGGACAATGGTGACTGGACGGCCCGTGCTATCGACAACGGCTACGACTGGTCGCAGGCCAAGGCTGGTCAGGTGGTGCGCGTCTATGCCAAGCGTGATCCCAACGTGACCGACTACAACAACTTCAAACTCATGTCAGCCTGGTGGACCTGGCAGTCAGACGGTTGCTTCTTCACCGCCGAGGGCATCGAGGACAACGATTCGACCACCCGTCTCGAGGAGAAGGTCTTCGAGATCACCCTCACCGATGCGTTGATAGCCGACTTCCAGCAGCAGACCCTCTGCGCCGCCGGCCATGGAGTCATCGTCACCAAGGTGACCATCCAGTAAGTCAGCGATTTGTTTTTCTGGTTAAAGATTACTACTCATAGAGCAAGGAGCGTGTCCGTCGTGGGCACGCTCCTTTTTTGGGTATATATCAGTTCCTCACGGCTCAGTATAAATTTGGTGGGGAAATTGGAGATTATGGGGGAGTTGCGGGGTTAGTTTAACAACGGAACGAACGGAAAAATCTTAATCACACGAAGGCACGAAGAGCACGAAGTTTTATTGACGTGACTGGTCACATATTCATCAGAATCGCCAACCAAGACATTTGCCCTGGTCGGGCAAATGTCTCTGAGGGCGGTCCCGTTGATACTTGTCATATTCGTAATCACTATGCCAAAGAGATAACTTCGTGTCTTCGTGTGAGATATTTTATTTTTTTCCATTCGTGCCGTTGTTCCCCAATCTCCCCATAAACCATAATTTACCCACGGGTATGCCTGACTCAAAAAAGACCCATATCCCAGCGCAGTGAGACCCATATCCTGATAGTGCCAGGACCCATATTCTGTGACGCTAAGACCCATATCTAAAATCCACCGTGGTGGTATGCCACAATCGCGCATACTACTATGCCCCTGCTGACCATAGCACTATCCCCTCGCTCCTCGATGCGTGACATGTGAATTCCGCATCGAAGGGGCGACCCCCTTGGATGCTCTAATCGTCTTCGTGTTGTGTTGTTGCCCAATACTTTTTTAGCAGAATTTTGTATTAGTAGTGTTGTGGGATAGGTGGATAAGAAAATAGCGTGTATATTTGCTATTAGATAATACAATGTACCACGAAAAACGAAAGAACGTATGAAACTGAGATACCTGGCAGCGATGGGCTGCGTGGCGGCGATGGTTTGTTGCCAGAGCGGAGCGCCGAAGGAGGCACTGGCAGAGTCGGGCCGCACGGAACGAACCGAAAACCTGTTGGCCAATATGCTGGAGCAGGCCGACACGGCAGGATATATGTTTGGTCACCAAGACGATCCGGTGTATGGCATCGGCTGGGAGGGCGACTCGGCGCGCAGCGATGTGAAGAGCGTGTGCAACGACCGGCCCGCGGTGGTGGGTTTCGACCTGGGTCACCTGGAGATGGGCGACTCGGTGAACCTGGACGGGGTGCCGTTTTCGCGTATGCGCGAGGAGATACTGGCCCACTACGACCGCGGTGGTGTGGTGACGCTGAGCTGGCACGTGAGGAACCCGCTGAACGGCGGTACGGCATGGGTGGAGGACGGCAATGCGCTGACCGACGAGGAGCGCAGGACCGTGGCCGAGGTGCTGGAAGGGGGGCAGGCGCACGAGAGGATGCTGGAGTGGATAGACATGGTGGGTGACTTTCTGAACTCGTTGGAGACGGACTACGGGGTGAAGGTGCCGGTGATCTTCAGGCCCTGGCATGAACACACGGGATCGTGGTTCTGGTGGGGACAGGAGGAGTGCACCAGGGAGGAGTATGTGGCTCTGTGGGAGATGACCGTGGAGCGCCTGAGGGAGCGCGGCGTGACGAATGCGCTATATGCCTACAGTCCGGGCAGCGAGTGGGACGGCGACGCAGCGAGGTACCTGGAGCGTTACCCTGGGGATGCGATCATCGACGTGATGGGTCTGGACACCTACTGCATGGCCGAGGAGGGCGACACGGCCTCTGTGGCGCGGTATGGGGAGAGCGTGGACAGGTTGCTCACCACGGTGTGCAGTGTGGCCCGCGAGCACGGCAAGGTGGCCGCGCTGACAGAGACGGGTTTTGAGTCGGTGAAGACGGAGGACTGGTGGACGGGGACGTTGGCTCCGGCTCTGGCGCACCACAAGATAGCCTACGTGCTGGTGTGGCGCAATGCCCACGACAAACCGGGGCACTACTATGCGCCGTATCCGGGTCAGAGGAGCGCCAAGGACTTCGTGAGATGGTATAACGACCCCAAGACGCTGTTTTTGGGGGATGTGAATGGGCTCTTCCTTTAGGGCTTTTTAGGGTCTTTAAGGGTATAAAAGGGGAATTAAAGGGAAGTTAAAGGGACAAATGTTTTGTAAGGGGGCTGGGGTGGCTCTATGCGGGGAAGGACTCGAGGCCATGAATGGCCTCGCACAGGGGCTCCATGACAATTAACAATTAATAATTAACAATTAACAATGCCCTTCTCCTCCCCTCGGGGAGGTCGGGAGGGGGCGTTTCTTCTCCTCCCCTCGGGGGAGTTAGAGGGGGGCTTTGGGGGCGTAAGCATATGAGACACATACTATTTATCATTATGCTGCTTGTCTCGATGGTGGACAGGGGGCAGATCAGAGGGAATAATATCACGGTGGCGGTGACGCCGGACCACCGGGACTGGACGTATAGGGTGGGGGAGAAGATGGCCTTCACGGTGAGTGTGATGCGCTCGGGGACGTTAGTCGACGAGGGCACCATCACCTATGAGATGGGGCCGGAGATGTATGCCACGGAGAAGCGCCAGGTGACGCTCCACGGGGGGCAGGCCACGCTGGTGGGGAGGATGATGGAGCCGGGCTTCTACCGCGTCAGGGTGACGACGAAGGTGGGGGGCAGGGACTACGAGGGACTGTGTACGGCTGCCGTGTCGCCAGAGAGGATAGAGGCCAAGGCACAGTGCCCGGAGGACTTTGATGCCTTCTGGCAGAGGGCGGCCGAGGAGGCACGCTGGACGGCGTTAGAGCCTAAGATGGAACTGCTGCCAGAGCGCTGCATGGAGGGGGTGAACGTCTACCACGTGAGTTACCAGAACGACAAGTGGGGGCGCAGGGTGTATGGCATCCTGTGTGTGCCCACCAAGGCGGGGCGCTACCCGGCCCTGCTGCGTGTGCCCGGGGCTGGCGTGAGGCCCTATGGTGGCGATGCATGGTTGGCGAGGAAGGGGTGCATCGTATTGGAGATAGGCATCCACGGAGTGCCGGTGACCAGGGAGCAGACCTACTATGACGAGCTGCAGAACGGGCCGTTGGATGGGTACTTCTGCTGGAGCATCAACGACAGGGACCGCAACTACTACAAGCATGTGGTGACGGGCTGTCTGAGGAGCATCGACTATATCGCCACGCTGCCGGAATGGGACGGGGAGCACTTAGGTGTGACGGGTTCGTCGCAGGGCGGTTTTCTGAGCTTAGTATGCGCTGCGTTGGACAAGCGTGTGACGTGCTACGGGGCGGTGCATGCCGCGCTGTGCGACCACGAGGCATCGCTCGCGGGGCGGGCCTGCGGGTGGCCCCACTACTGGTATGGCAAGGAGCGGGCCTCGGAGGAAGAGGTGAGGAATGTGCGCTACTATGACGGGGTGAACTTTGCTCGCCGCATCACGTGTCCGGGGTGGTTCTCGTTTGGGTATAACGACACGGTGGTGCCGCCCACCACGGCTTGGGCTACCTACAATAGTGTGACGGCGCCCAAGGAGATAAGCATCTATCAGCAGACGGGCCACTATTGGTACCAGGAGCAGTGGGACGAGTGGGGGGCGTGGCTGGAGAAGGCGCTTTTAGTGAATAGAGAATAGTGAATAATACTTAATGCTGTTAATGCCAGGCTTGCTTGCGCAACCTGGCGACCTACCACCTTAAAATAATATTCCGTTCTTTCCGTTGTTAGAAAAATAAACCTGAAAATATGAAACGACTATTTATCCTTATCGCAGCGGGGCTGGTGGCCTCGGTGATGCAGGCACTGACTGTGCCACAGATATTCAGCGACAACATGATACTGCAGCAGGACTGCGATGCCAAGCTGTGGGGATGGGCCGAGCCGGGGAGCAGTGTGCTGGTGCGCTGTTCGTGGAACAAACTGAAACGCTACGTGGTGGCGGGGGAGGATGGCAGATGGACGGCCACGGTACATACTCCCAAGGGGGGCTACGACACCTACTCGCTGACCATACAGGGCGACAGCGAGAAGCGGGAGATCAAGAACGTGATGGTGGGCGAGGTGTGGTTCTGCTCCGGGCAGAGCAACATGGAGATGACGTTGGGAGGATTCTGGAACTGTCCCACCGAAGGCGCCAACGAGGCCATCGCTCAGAGTGGACGCTACAGGAGGAGCATACGCGTAGCCACCGTGGAGCACGACGGGGCACAGACGCCACAGAAGGACGTGAGATGCAGATGGGACGAGTGCATGCCCGAGAAGGCAGCGGGCTTTTCGGCCTGTGCCTACTTCTTTGCACGCACACTGACCGACCTGATCGATGTGCCCGTGGGGGTGATCAACTGTTCGTGGGGCGGCAGCACCGTGGAGGGATGGATGCCCGAGGAGGTGCTGAGGACCTATCCAGACGGGTTGACACCTATATCCAACTATAAATTCCATGAGAAGATGATCATGTATAACGGTATGCTGTATCCGTTGTCGGGGTATACGGTCAGGGGGTTTCTGTGGAACCAGGGCGAGAGCAACGTGGGCCGCGAGAAGGACTACATAGAGCGCTTTAAGACCATGGTGGGTCTGTGGCGCCAGATGTGGCAGCAGCCCGGGGACCCTCTGCCCATCTACACCGTGGAGATACCGCCCTACTGGTATGACGACGTCAACGGCTACGGAGGAGCCAAACTGCGCGAGGCACAGCATATCATAGCCCGCGAACTGGACCACTGTGGCTGTGTGCCCACCACGGACCTGTCGTATCCCTGGGAGGTGAAGCAGATACACCCCACGCAGAAGCGACAGATAGGTGAGCGTCTGGCCTATATGGCTGCCACGCGCGACTATGGCGTGAAGGGCCTGGCGGCCGAGGCTCCCGAGATAGAGAAGGTGCAGTTGATGAACGGCGGCAAGAAGGCGCGCCTCTTCTTCAGCAACGCGCAGGATGGTTTTGACCGCTTGCAAGACATCGAGGGCTTTGAGGTGGCCGGAAAGGACGGACAGTATCACGCTGCCAAGGCCTGGGCCTCGTCGGCCTGGGAGGGCGTGGAGAAGCCCGGCTGCTTCATCGAGGTGGAGAGCGCGGATGTGGAGGTGATAGAGAGTGTGCAGTATTGCTTCCGCAACTACATGCCTGGCAGGCTGCATAACACGCGGGGGCTGCCTGTGGTGCCTTTTAGGAAAGAGGGGGGCAATTAACAATTAATAATTAATTTAAGTTTAGGGAGTTAGGAACTCCCGAAACTTAAATTCTTTACTCTGAACCATTGCCCGGAATCCTGCGAGAAAACATAGCTTTTTGAGTTAGTGGGTAACTCTATTATAGTTAGTGGGTAACTCTATTATAGTTAGTGGGTAACTCTATTATAGTTAGTGGGTAACTCTATTATAGTTAGTGGGT
>CALZKW010000063.1 GCA_945788095.1 uncultured Prevotellaceae bacterium
TAGAAACAGCGTTTCTTGCATTACTCCATACGGAATGGTGCAAGAAACGCTGTTTCTGTGTCCTGACGATACGGAGCGAATGTGGAAACAATGTGTCTGGCTGATTCCAAATAGTATTATTTAAGTTTCAGGAGTTAGTTGGCACTATAAACGAAGAAGTCCTTGAGGCTGTGGTTAACGAATCTGACGAGCTTGCTCATATATGCGAATTATACAAATACAAAATGGTGAGTTAGGAACTCCCGAAACTTAAATAAAAATATATAAAGATATATGTGACATAAATACAAAGTAGGTGGGGATAGAAGGGGCGTGTTGCGGCATTCATACTAAATCCGTGTTAACTCCCCTCCCCGTGTGGCAGATTGCGAAAAATAACTTATATTTGTGCCCATCAAACATGAAACAGATGAAACGTATCTTTACTCTTCTGCTCGTCGCCATGGTGGCGATGACAATGTGGGCGCAGAGCCCCTTGAAGCGTGTGTATGACGAGAGTGTGGAACCCCTCCAGCAGATTGAGGCAGCCGTAGAGCGGGCACGCCAGGGCAGCAAGCATGTGGTGTGCCAGGTGGGCGGCAACTGGTGTATATGGTGCCTGCGGTTTGCGGATTTTATCGATAAGGACACCACGATAGCGCAACTCGTGGCAGACAACTATGAGTACATCCACGTCAACTACAACCCACGCCAGAAGGTGTCGCCCGAGTTGATGAAACGCCTCGACAACTGCGGCCGATTCGGTTATCCCGTGCTCGTGGTGCTCGATGGCGAGGGCCGCGTCATCCACATCCAGGACTCCGGCCTGCTCGAGGAGGGCAAGGGCTACAGCAAGGACAAGGTGGAGCGCTTCTTCCGCCTCTGGACACCCCAGGCCCTGGAGACCCCCACCACTCACTAATCCCCCCCCGGCGGGGAGCGCATATGCAAAGGGAAGGAATGTCAGCATTTCTTCCCTTTGCTCATCCTGCGGAGATCCTTCGGATTAACTTCGGATTGCCTTTGGATTGTGTAAGGTAGAGAATCTGTCCTGTCAATAATTCTGAGTGTTTGGTTTGGGGGCATCGGGCAAAGTCCCTGTGCTTACAAATAATGGTTTGTGGGGGAGGTGAGATAAAATATCAATAAATAAAAATATATAAAGATGCAACAGGAGATGTGATATAAATAAAAAGTGTCAGGGGAATGATAGAAGGCCGCAACACGTCCCGAAAGGGCGTGTTGCGGCATACATTCTTTTATCCTTATCCACTTTTTATCTATTAGCTCCTATTTTTATCGTCTCTTATTTATTGATATTTTCTCCCCCGCAACTCCCCGCTAAACTCCAATTTATCCACACGATTTTCCCCGCGAGTCCTTATTCTTTCGGAAAAAAGCCGTAACTTTGCACACCAAATGTATTTGCGCGCACACACACATGAAGAAACTGTTTATAGAAACATACGGCTGCCAGATGAACGTGGCAGATAGCGAGGTGGTAGCCTCGGTAATGGGTATGGCAGGCTATGAGGTCTGCCAGACACTGGAGGAGGCTGACGCCGTCTTCCTCAACACCTGTTCGGTACGCGACAATGCCGAGCAGAAGATTATCAACCGACTCGAGTTCCTGCGCAGCGAGCAGCGCAAGGGTCACAAGCTCATCATCGGTGTGCTCGGATGTATGGCAGAGCGTGTCAAGGACGAGCTCATCGACAAGCACGGAGCCGACATCGTATGCGGCCCCGACTCCTACATGAGCCTGCCCGACCTCGTGGCACAGGTGGAGATGGGCCACAAGGCCATCAATGTGGAGCTCTCGACGACTGAGACCTACCGCGACGTGGTGCCCCAGCGCATCTGTGGCGCACACATCGGAGGTTTCGTCAGCATCATGCGTGGCTGCAACAACTTCTGCCACTACTGCATCGTGCCCTACACCCGAGGACGCGAGCGAAGCCGCGACCTCGACAGCATCCTGCGCGAGGCCGTAGACCTGCGCGACCGTGGCTACAAGGAGGTGACGCTGCTCGGACAGAACGTCAACTCATACCACGGCAAGGACAGCGAGGGACACGACGTGGACTTCCCCGAACTGCTGCGCCGAGTGGCGCGTGCCGTGCCCGAGATGCGTGTGCGATTTACCACTTCACACCCCAAGGACATGAGCGACGAGACACTCCACGTCATTGCCGAGGAGCCCAACGTGTGCCGCCACATCCATCTGCCCGTGCAGAGCGGCAGCAACGAGGTGCTCAAGCGCATGAACCGCAAGTACACTCGCGAGTGGTATCTCGACCGCGTGGCTGCCATCAAGCGCATCATACCCGACTGCGGCCTCAGCACCGACATCTTTGCCGGCTACTGTGGCGAGACCGAGGAAGACCACCAGCTGAGTCTCTCGCTGATGAAGGAGTGTGGCTACGACTCATCATTCATGTTCAAGTATTCAGAGCGCCCCGGCACCTACGCCAGTAAGCACCTGCCCGACGACATCAGCGAGGAGGTCAAGATACGCCGACTCAATGAGCTCATTGCCCTGCAAAACGAGCTCTCGGCCGAGAGCAACCGCCGCTGCATAGGCCGCGACTACGAGGTGCTCGTCGAGGGCGTCAGCAAGCGCTCCAAGGACCAACTCTTCGGACGCACGGAGCAAAACAAGGTGGTGGTCTTCGACCGTGACACATACCGTATCGGCGACCGCGTCATGGTGCGCATCACCGACAGCAGCAGCGCCACTCTCAAGGGTACACCCATCAACGATGGAGAGCCTACAACCTCAAACGCGTAGCGACCTACAACCTCAAAAAAACTACAACCCCAAAAGCGCAGCGACCTAAAACCTACAACCTCAAAACCTCAATAATGGCAAACAAGAAACAATCCACACAGTGGCAGGCCTTCACCAGCACACTCAGCACCACACTCGTGCTCATCATGCTCGGCCTGACCGTACTGACCATGCTCACGGCCAACCGCCTGAGCGACGATGTGAAGGGCAACCTCAGCATCACCCTCCGCATGAACGACTCCATCTCGGAGCCAGAAATCAAGGCCTTCGAGAAGCAGCTCCAAAAGAAACCCTACGTGGCACAGACCGACTACATCTCTCGCGAGGACGTGCTCAAGGAGCAGGTGGAGTCGATGGGTAGCGACCCCACCGACTTCCTCCACGCCAACCCCTTCCAGGCTGAGATAGAGGTGGGCATGGCCCCCGAGTATGCCAACGTGGACAGCATGGACTGGGTGACCGAACAGTTGGAGGCCAACCCCAAGGTGAGCGAGGTGATCTATCAGAACGACCTCGTGGACAGCCTCAACACCAACCTGCAGCGCGTCTCGCTCGTCTTCCTCGTCATCGCTGTATCCCTGCTCATCATCTCGGCTGCACTCATCAACAGCACCGTGCGCCTGAGCGTCTACTCACGCCGATTCCTCATCCACACCATGAAACTGGTGGGAGCAAGCTGGAGCTTCATACGCCGCCCCTTCATGCTGCGCAGCCTCTGGATAGGTCTCATAGCAGCCATCCTGGCCGATGCCGTCCTCGTGGGCCTCGTGCAGTTGCTCTACGGCTACGATGAGACTCTCCGCCACTACATCACCCTGACCAACCTGGGCATCATGTCGGGCTGTGTGCTCGTCTGCGGACTCGCACTCACCCTGCTCTGCACCTACTTCAGCGTCAGCCACTTCCTCCGCATCAGCGAGGACAAGATGTATAAATAAGCCACCACGAAAACTAAAATTATCAGCATAAAGATGGAAAAGACAAACTTTGCATTCTGCCGTATGAACTACATCCTCCTGGCTGTAGGCATGGCTATCATCATCCTGGGTTTCATCCTCATGTCAGGTCCTGGCAGCACCGAGGAGGCCTTCAATCCCGACATCTTCAGCGCCCAGCGCATCAAGGTGGCCCCCGTGGTATGCGTACTCGGCTTCCTCTTCATGATAGTAGGCATTATGTATAGCCCCACCCCCGCCTCCCCCAAAGGAGAGGAGCCCCAGACTCAGGAGGGCTAATCCTGAGGGCCTTCATGGGCCTCGCGGCCCATTGGCCTGTAGATGGGCAATAGGCCCAATTAGTCCAATTAGCCCAATTGGTCCAATTAGCCCAATTAGTTTCTTAAAACCTCACAACCTCAAAAAAACTCAGAAATGGATTGGATACACGCACTCATACTGGGCCTGGTGCAAGGCCTGACGGAATATCTGCCCGTGAGCAGCAGCGGTCATCTCGAGATAGGCAAGATGCTGCTCGGACTCGATGCCGACGAGGCCGGTCTCACCTTCGACATCATCGTACATGTAGCCACCGTATTGGCCACACTCGTCATCCTCTGGCGCGAGGTGTCGTGGATACTCAAGGGACTCTTCACCCCCAAGTGGAACGATGAGAAGCGCTACACGCTCAACATCCTCATATCTATGATACCCATCGGCATCATCGGACTGGCCTTCAAGGACAGCATCGAGGCACTCTATGCCGACGAACACATACGCCACTACGTAGTGGGCACCTGTCTGCTCATCACAGCCTGCCTGCTCACACTCACCCACTATTACAAGTCACAGGCCAAGGACAACATCTCACCCCTCCACTCATTTATCATGGGCGTGTCGCAGGCACTGGCCGTGCTGCCCGGTCTCTCGCGCAGCGGCAGCACCATAGCCACAGGTCTGCTCCTGGGCAACAGCAAGGAGAAGCTGGCTCAGTTCTCCTTCCTCATGGTCATACCTCCCATCCTCGGCGAGGCATTGCTCGACTTCAAGCACATCTTTGCACCCAGCGCAGAATATCTGGCTGAGCATGGTGCCGCCACCCCTATCCCAACGCTGAGTCTGGTGGTGGGTTTCGTGGCCGCCTTTGTCTCAGGATGCTTTGCCTGCAAGTGGATGATAGCGCTGGTGAAGAAGTGTAAACTCATCTATTTCGGCATCTACTGTGCCCTGGCCGGTGTGCTGGTGCTGATACTTGGATAAACCTAAGATTCTAAGGATGGAAAAGAACTATCAGGAAGGCGAAGTGCTCTACTTCGACAAGCCCTACGAGTGGACCTCCTTCAACCTCGTGGCCAAGGTGCGCTGGCTCCTTTGCCACAAACTGGGCGTCAAGAAGCTCAAGGTGGGCCATGCAGGCACCCTCGACCCTCTGGCCACGGGTGTGCTCATCGTATGCACCGGCAAGGCCACCAAGCGCATCGACGAACTGCAGGCCATCACCAAGGAGTATGAGGCCACACTACAGCTCGGAGCCACCACGCCATGCTACGACCTCGAGAAACCCATCGATGCCACCTATCCCACAGAGCATATCGACATGGCACTCATCGAGCAGGTGATGCCCCGATTTATGGGGCGCATCGAGCAGGTGCCACCCGCATTCTCAGCCTGCAAGGTGGACGGCCACAGAGCCTACAAACTGGCCCGTAAGGGCGAGGAGGTGAAACTCAAACCCAAAATCCTCGTCATCGACGAGCTCGAGGTGCTCCACTTTGATGCCGAACGGATGCAACTCACCATCCGCGTGGTGTGCAGCAAGGGCACCTACATCCGTGCCCTGGCCCGCGACATCGGTGAGGCCCTCCAGAGCGGAGCCCACCTCATCAGTCTGCGCCGCACCCGCATCGGCGACGTCCGCGTGGAGCAATGCATGGGCATCGAAGAGTTTGAGAAGAGCATCGAGCACTTACAGCCCATAGAGTGAGCCCCCCTTGCAATGCTAACGGCTGCGAACCATTCCTCCACCCGTTCTTACCATTGCTCATAACAAGAAGAAATCATCAAATATAGCAAAGAATATATGAAATTATCTCAGTTCAAATACAAACTGCAGGACGACCGCATAGCGCAGTATCCCTCACGCGACTCACACCACGACAATGGTGAGCGCCGCCTCTTCAGCCGCGACGATTGCCGCCTCATGGTTGTGCATGCCAAGAGTGGTGAGATAGAGCACAAGTACTTCTCCGACATTCTCGACTACTTCGACGAGAAGGACGTCTTCGTGTTCAACGACACCAAGGTTTTCCCCGCTCGTCTCTATGGCAACAAGGAGAAGACCGGTGCGAAGATTGAGGTATTCCTGCTCCGCGAACTCAACGAGGAGCTCCGCCTCTGGGATGTGCTCGTCGATCCTGCCCGCAAGATACGTATCGGCAACAAGCTCTACTTTGGCGAGGACGAGTCGATGGTGGCCGAGGTGATCGACAATACCACCAGTCGTGGCCGCACCCTGCGTTTCCTCTACGACGGTTCGCACGACGAGTTCAAGAAGGCCCTCTATGCCCTGGGTGAGGCTCCCCTGCCTCGCCAGATAATCAAGCGCCCCTCTGAGCCCGAGGATCTCGAGGACTTCCAGTGCATCTTTGCCGACAAGGAGGGAGCCGTGACTTCACCCACAGCCGGTATGCACTTCAGCCGCGGCCTTATGAAGCGTATGGAGATCAAGGGCATCGACTTTGCCTACGTCACCCTCCACTGCGGTCTGGGCTGCTTCCGCGAGATTGACGTCGAGGACCTCACCAAGCACAAGATGGACAGCGAGGAGATGCACGTCAGCCAGGAGGCTTGCGACATCATCAACCGCTGCAAGGACGAGGGCCGCAAGCTCGTGGCCGTAGGTACCACCGTGCAGCGTGTGCTCGAGACAGCCGTCAGCGCCGACCAGCGCATCAAGGAATTCAATGGCTGGACAAACAAGTTCATCTTCCCTCCCTACGACTTCACTATGGCCGATGCGATGGTGGCCAACTTCTACATGCCCGAGAGCACCATGCTCATGCTCACCTGTGCATACGGTGGCTACGAGACGGTGCTCAACAAGGCCTACCGCGAGGCTGTCAAGAAGAAGTTCCCCATCCTCGACAGAGACGGCAACCCCGTGCTCGACGCAGAGGGCAACGAGACCTACGACCAGTACCGCTTCGGCACCTACGGCGACGCGATGCTTATACTCAAGGATTAAGGTTTTAGGTCGGCTTTCAGCCTTTTGGGGTTTAGGTGGTAGGTTTAACAACGGAAAAAACAGAAATAATAATTCCGCTCTTTCTGTTGTTAAAAAACCTACAACCTAAAGCCTACAACCTACAACCTAAAACCTCAAAAAACATGCACACCTTATATATTAGTCTGGGCAGCAACCTGGGCAACAGACGAGAGATGATAGACCGTGCCCTCACACTCATCGACGAACGTGTGGGTTCGGTCTATCTCGTATCATCCTACATCGAGACGGAGCCCTGGGGCTTCGAGAGCCCACATCCATTCATCAACGCGGCGGCGCGCATCCACACCATGCTCTCGCCCCGCCGATGCCTCGAGGAGACACAGCAAATAGAGCGCGAATTGGGACGCACCCAGAAGAGCTTCGACGGGCACTATCACGACCGACCCATCGACATCGACCTCCTCATCTACGACGACCTCCACATCGACGAGGAGTACACCATTCAGGGCCATACACACCGCCTCACCCTGCCCCATCCCCGCATGCACGAGCGCGACTTTGTCATGATACCCCTCCGCGAGGTGATGGCGTAGAAGTTAAAATAATCGTAATATGGGGCAGATAAAAGGAAAAAGGTGTATATTTGCGGCATATTATATTTAGAAAGGAGGATAGACTATGGCAAAAGACAAATATGTACGATTTGATTGGGCGGCCAAGCGTATGCTTCGCAATAAGGCCAACTTTGGCGTATTGGAAGGACTGATAACGGTTCTTCTCAATGAAGAAGTGCACATCGAAGAGATTCTGGAGAGCGAGGGTAATCAGGAGGATGAGTACGACAAGTATAATCGTGTGGATGTCAAGGCCAAAAACTCGAAGGGCGAAATTATCATCGTAGAGATACAACTCACCCGTGAGCTCTATTATCTTGAGCGCATCCTCTATGGAGTGGCAAAGTCAATCACAGAGCACATTCAATTAGGTGACAAATACGACAAGGTAAAGAAGGTGTATAGTATCAGCATACTATACTTTGACCTTGGTAAGGGTGCCGATTTCCTCTACCACGGGCAGACAACCTTCAAGGGAGTACACACAGGCGATACTCTGCAGATTACCACAAAGGAGAAGGATGTCATCGAGATGAAAGCCCCCGAACAGGTATTCCCCGAGTATTTCCTCATTCGTGTCAATGAGTTCAATAAAGTCGCAACTACTCCTTTGGAGGAATGGATCGATTATCTCCGCTCAGGTCATATCAAGGACGACACCACAGCTCCTGGTTTGCAGCAGGCTCGTGAGCACCTGCAATACATGCAGATGTCGCATGAGGAACAGTTGCGCTACGATCGTCATTTGGATGCTATCATGGTGCAGAACGACGTGATTTCTACTGCCCAAAAAGAGGGACGTGCTGAGGGGCGTGCTGAGGGACGTGCTGAGGGACGTGCTGAGGGGCGTGCTGAGGGACGTGCTGAGGGACGTGCTGAGGGACGTGCCGAGGCAAACGTAGAGCATATCGCAAGAATGCGCAGCAAGGGACTCGCTGATGAAGCCATAGCAGACTTGCTGGGACTTGATTTGAACTATATCCGGCAGCATTGATGTGGGTGCTATGACCACAAAATAGGGGGGCGGCAATGTTGTCGTCCCCCTTTTTTGCATCTCGCGTGGCATAGCTATGGGGTTAAAAAACTGTAAAGTGTTGTCTGTTTGGGAGAAAAGCCGTACCTTTGCAGCTGAAATGACAACATGTGGATAGATTTGGGCTGCTTGCAACCACAGTAAAAAATGCTAAAACGACACAGAGTAAGGCTTATTCGGGATAGCTTCCGCCCCGTTTTGATGGAAGCTATTATATATAATAAGGTATGACTCTTGGTTAACGCATTCTGCCCCTTTCTTTCCCCATCGTTAATTATTAATCACTTACAAATTTATAATTAAACTATGGGTTATCTTTTTACTTCAGAGTCCGTGTCGGAGGGACATCCCGACAAGGTGGCGGATCAGATTAGTGATGCCGTGCTTGACAAACTCCTGGCTTTCGATCCCGAGTCGAAGGTGGCTTGCGAAACTCTCGTAACCACAGGACAGGTAGTGCTGGCCGGTGAAATCAAGACAGAAGCTTACGTAGACCTGCAGCGCATTGCCCGCGAGGTGATCAACCGTATCGGTTATACCAAGAGCGAGTATATGTTCGATGGCAACAGTTGTGGCGTATTCTCTGCCATTCACGAGCAGAGTGGCGACATCAACCGTGGTGTAGACCGTGCCAACCGTGAGGAGCAGGGCGCTGGCGACCAGGGTATGATGTTTGGTTATGCCACCAATGAGACTGAGAACTATATGCCCCTCTCTCTCGACCTCTCGCACCGCCTCCTCATGGTGCTGGCCGACATACGCCGCGAGGGCAAGGTGATGACCTACCTGCGCCCCGATTCCAAGAGCCAGGTGACCATCGAGTATGACGACAACAACCGTCCCGTACGTATCGACACCATCGTGGTGAGCACCCAGCACGACGAGTTCGTGGCTCCCGCAGACAATACCCCCGAGGCTCAGCTCGAGGCAGACCGCCAGATGGTGGAGCAGATTAAGCAGGATGTTATCAATATCCTCATCCCCCGCGTCAAGGAGGGTATCCACAACGAGCAGGTGCTCGCCCTCTTCAACGACAACATCAAGTACCTTGTCAACCCCACAGGCAAGTTTGTTATCGGTGGTCCCCACGGCGATACCGGTCTCACAGGCCGCAAGATTATCGTGGACACCTATGGTGGCAAGGGTGCTCATGGTGGTGGTGCCTTCAGCGGTAAGGACCCCTCCAAGGTGGACCGCTCGGCAGCCTATGCAGCACGTCACATTGCCAAGAATATGGTGGCTGCTGGTGTGGCCGACGAGATGCTCGTGCAGCTCAGCTACGCTATCGGTGTGGCAGAGCCCATCAATGTCTATGTCAACACCTGTGGCACCAGCCACGTGGCCCTCACCGATGGTGAGATAGCCGACAAGGTGAAGGCTCTCTTCCCTCTCTCGCCCTATGCCATCGAAACGCGCCTCAAGCTGCGCAACCCCATCTATGAGGAGACCGCAGCATACGGCCACATGGGTCGTGAGCCCCGCATCGTCAAGAAGGTGTACGAGTCGATCTATCGTGAGAAGAAAGAGATCGAGGTGGAACTCTTCACCTGGGAGAAGCTCGACTACGTAGCCAAGATTAAGGAGGTATTTGCACTGTGATGAAGAACGTAGCAGTATATTGTGCCTCGAGCACTCAGCTCGACGAGAAGTACTACCGTGCTGCTCGCGAACTGGGTGCCGAACTCGGCAAGCGCGGTCTTACCGTGGTCAACGGAGCCGGCAATATGGGACTGATGCAGGTATCGGCTGATGCCTGTATGGAGGCAGGTGGTGAAGCCATCGGCGTCATCCCCACCTTCATGATCGAGCAGGACTGGCATCACCGTGGCATGACACAGCTCATCGAGACTGCCACCATGGAGGAGCGCAAGGCCACCATCGAGCGCCTCAGCGACGCTGCCGTCATTCTCCCCGGAGGTATTGGCACCTTCGATGAGTTCTTCCAGATAGCCACCCTCAAGCAGCTGGGACTCTATCCCCATCCCATTGTGATACTCAATGTGGATGGCTATTTCGACCCCATGCTCGAGATGCTACAGCGCGCCATGGACGAGAATTTCATGCGCGATATCCATGCCGGCATCTGGCGTGTGGCCACTACGGCCACAGAAGCCGTCGAACTGCTGCTCTCCACTCCCCTTTGGGACAGCAGCATACGCCGCTTTGCCAAGATATAGTACCCCCACGTATAGATTGTGAATACAAACAGCCTACATAGCGCAGAGAGTCAGGCCCTGGCAGACAGTATTGTCAGGGCCGATTCAGCCTGTGCGGCCTATACGCAGTCCATCCCCGTGCTGCGTATGAGTGTGCAGCCAGCCCCCGATGCCAGTGAGGGTATCGACAGCATGGTGGAGGCACACTGGACTCTCGTGGCCGACACCACCACAGCCTTCAAGGGCACTGCCGGCCAGAGAGAGCATGCAAGTCCCTTTGCAGCCCGCCCCGTCGCCTATTCGCTGGCCACCGACACGACAGTGGGTGCCCTTCTGCTATTCTCCCTCCTGCTCACCGCCGTCATCTATATGGCAAGTTGGCACAACATGTGTCAGCAGGCCAAAAACTTCATGCTCCTGCCCCGCAGCCAGCATCAGATGCCTAATGTCGAGACCAAGGAGGAGAAGTATGGAGCAGTCATCCTCTGTGCGCTGATGTGCTTCTCGGCAGCTGTGATGACGCTTGCTGTCCACACCGATGAGATCACTTCCCGTCATGGCCTCCATCTACTGGCGTATACCGGTTGTTTTGCAGGCTACTATGCTTTACGTTTTGTGCTCTATCGGTATGCCAACTGGGTATTCTTCGACCGTGTAAAAAATCTTAACTGGAACGAGGGTTTCTCTCTCCTCACAAGCCTCCAATCTGGCCTCTTTTTGGCCCTTGCTTTTTTGACTGTATATGATGGTGAGTATATGCCCATTATTGCCACTATGGGGCTCATTCTGCTTGCTTTGCTCAAAATCGGCTTGATATTTCGCACTAAGGTAATCTTTTTTAGTAAGATGGGTGGCATTTTACATTTTATTGCCTACCTTTGCACGCTTGAAGTACTACCCATGCTCATTATTATTAAAACGCTGATGTACTTGGCTAATGTATTGATAATAAAATTTTAGGACAAAATGATAAAGAAGATTCTGATTTCACAGCCCAAGCCTACTTCTGAGAAATCTCCCTATTTCGACATTGAGCGTAAGCACAACGTAGAGTTGGTGTTTCGCCCCTTCATCAAGGTGGAGAGCGTAACGACCAAGGAGTTTCGTTCGCAGCACATCAACATCCTTGACCACACAGCCATTGTTTTCACCAGCCGTCATGCCATTGACCACTTCTTCAGCCTGTGCAAGGAGATGCGCGTGACCATCCCCGAGGACATGAAGTACTTCTGTGTGGCAGAGAGCATTGCCCTGTATATCCAGAAGTATGTGCAGTACCGCAAGCGCAAGGTATTCTTTGGCACATCGGGCAAGATGGACACTTTGCTTCCCCTGATGTTGAAGCACAAGAATGAGAAGTTCTTCTTCCCCCTGAGCGATGTGCACAACGATGAGATCAAGAATATGATGGATGCCAAGTCACTCTCTCACACCGAGGCAGTGATGTATCGCACAGTGAGCAACGACTTCACCCCCGATGAGGCTTTCGACTATGATATGCTCATCTTCTTCAGCCCCAGCGGTATCAATTCGCTGCTGAAGAACTTCCCCGACTTCGATCAGGACAAGATAGCTATCGGTACCTTTGGTCCCACCACTGCCAAGGCTGCCAAGGACGCTGGTCTGACTGTAGCTCTCGAGGCTCCCTCGCCTGAGTACCCCAGCATCACTGCGGCCCTCAATGCCTATATTGCCAAAGTCAATGGATAATCAGACAAGACATACATTCCGTAAAGAAGAGCGCCTGTGTAGTCGCAAGACTATAGAGGCGCTTTTTGCCGGTGGCAACAAGTCGATGAGCAGCTACCCCATCCGTGTGGTGTGCATGCCCCTGAGCGACGAGACGATGCCCGCCTTCCGTGAGCAGATACCTTCCGTCCAGGTGCTCATCTCTGTGAGCAAGCGCCGCTTCAAGCATGCCGTGGACCGCAACCGTGTGAAGCGTCTCATACGCGAGGCCTACCGCAAGCACAAATATCTGCTCACCACGGTGGTCGCAGAGCGTGGCGAGCACTACGCCCTGGCTTTCCTCTGGCTCAGCAGCGAGCATGTCGAGGCCAAGGTGGTGGAGCAGAAGGTGTGCAATCTGCTGCAGCGTGTGGCAGAGAGCCTGCCTGCTATTGGTGAATAATTCTAATAGGTCTAATTGGCCTAATTCGTCTAATTGGGCAAATTTGCCTAACTAATCCTCTTACTCTATGGTTATGTCCCCCCTTCGCCGTCTTTGGGGCGCGGTGAGCAAGATGCTCGTGTGGCTGCTTGTGATGCCCATCCGCTTCTATCAGCGCTATGTATCGCCCCATACGCCTCCTGCGTGCCGCTTTACGCCTACGTGCAGCCAGTATGCTGTGGAGGCGCTGCGCAAGCATGGTCCCATCAAGGGACTGTGGCTGGCGGTGTGGCGCATCCTGCGCTGCAATCCCTGGGGTGGGAGTGGCTATGACCCTGTGCCATGAGCGTGATGGACAAGCCTCTCTATATCGACTTCCATGCCCATCATGAGGCCTTGGAGGATGAACGGGTGGTGCGCGATGGTGTGGACACCTGGGGCATTCATCCGTGGCATGCTGCCACCTTTTTTCAGTCTGGCTCTGCGGCATTGTCAGAGCCTCTCTGCTTGTCGGGCGAGATGCCTGTACTCATAGGCGAGTGTGGACTCGACAAGTGTTGTGATACTCCCTTTGATATTCAATTGCGTGCCTTCGAGCATTGTGTGTCTGTGAGCGAGCGTCTCGCTCTCCCCCTTGTGCTCCATTGCGTGAGGGCCATGGACGAGTGCCTGGCCATGCGTCACCGTCTCGGTGCCCGTCAGCCCTGGGTGTGGCACGGCTTCAGGGGCAAGCCCCAGCAGCTACGCCAGCTTCTCGCTCATGGCTTCTATTTCTCCTTTGGTCCTCTGTATAATAAGGAGTCGCTCCAGGCCTGTCCTCCCGACCGCCTTCTGCTCGAGACCGATGCCCAGCAGATGCCCGTTCGTAGGGTCTACGAATGCGTAGCCGCCGACCTGGGCCTGTCCCTGGAGGTCCTCTGCCAACGTGTGGCCGATAATGCAGGTGTGCTCTTGCAAGGAAAGTAGTAAGGATAGTCCTATGGTCATAGGTAGGATAGTCCTATGGTCATAGGTAGGATAGTCCTATGGTCATAGGTAGGATAGTACTATGGTCAAATTTGGATATGGGTCTTAGCGCGACAGGATATGGGTCTTGACAGTGTCAGGATATGGGTTCTGTTGCGCTGAGATATGGGTCTTTTTTGACTCAGAGATACCCCTCCCTTTGCGCCCTTGGGGCAAGAAGTAAAAAAGGGAGTAAAAGGGAAGTTAAAAGGGAGTTGTAGGGAAGAATGTCTTGCTGCGGAATACACCCAACACGCCCTGCGCTCGGCATCCCGAAGGCAAAATGAGGCATTCATAGCTGTGACTAAATGTCACAGCGTGCCACATTTTGGGGAGGTCAGTGCTCTGACCGACGGGGGAGGACGCTTCGCTCGCTAAGCGTCACTCTTCGAGATGCCGAGCGGGGGCGTGTCGCGGCTTTTATCCATACCCTCTTTTTATTTATTAGCTCCTATTTTTATCGTCTCTTATTTATTTTTTCTTTATTGGTATTTTATACCCCGCAACTCCCCCTAAACTCCAATTTGCAAACACAGGCTTTTCC
>CALZKW010000064.1 GCA_945788095.1 uncultured Prevotellaceae bacterium
TCCAGGCGAATGTCTCTGTTGGCGTTCCAGGTGTTCGCTATTTATTCGTAGCCGCACATCAGATATTCTCCCCCTTGGGGGAGTTAGAGGGGGCTTTCCGTTCGTTCCGTTGTTCCCCAATCTACCCGCAAAACCCTAATTTACACAGCGGGTATACCTAACTCAAAAAAGACCCATATCTCAGCGCAACAAGACCCATATCTCAGCGCAACAAGACCCATATCCTGATAGTGCTAAGACCCATATTCTGTCACGTTAAGACCCATATCTAAAATCGACTATGATAATATGCCACAATCGACCATAGTACTATCCTCCCACTGACCATAATACTATCCTCTTACTCCTCGATGTGTGTCATGTGAAATCCTCAGCAAGCCATTCGTCCCTATAACTTCCCTTTTACTCTCTTTTTACTTCTTGCCCAAAGGGGCGTTCTCCCCCATAAACCATAATTTGAAGCCACTTTACACTCTGCAAGATACACACCAGTTCAGTTACTGTTATTTCCCGTGGAGCCCTTATGAACCCTTCCTTTGCCTGCCATCCTCCATATGTCTTTTTTAGTCTCGGGCTTGTAGCCACAAATATATTGTTGTAACTTTGCAGCGGAATATACCATGTGAGCAGATACATATCATTTTAATATATAGCTATGAAACGAATCTTTTTACCCATCTTTGCGGCCATGATGACCCTTACGGGGGGCATGCAGGCAGCATCGTATTCCATCTATCCCATTCCCCAGAGTATGACGAGTTGTGAGGGCAGTGTCAACCTCACGGCGGGTGTACGCATCGTGGCCTCTCCGTCTGTAGATCAGGCCACCATAGACCGCGCCAAGGACGTGCTGACACGCGCTGGTGTCACACTGAGCGAGGAGGCCACGGCTGTGCCCCTCTATCTTGGTGTGGCTGCAGACGGCAGCGAGGCGAATGCGCTCTACGAATCACTCTCGGGCAAGACAGTGGCCGCTCTGAGTGTCAGCGGCAAGTTTGACTGTCACGCACTCGTGGTGGGGAGAGAGGAGATAGTCATCGTGGGTGAGCATACCAATGCCGTCTTCTATGGTCTTGCCTCGCTCGAGCAGATGCTGGAGCAGAGCCAGGGCCATGTGGTGGAGGGTGTCAGCATACACGACTATGCCGACCAGCAAAACCGCGGCATCGTGGAGGGATACTATGGTTATCCCTACTCGGTGAGTGTCAAGAAGGACCTGATGCGATTCATGATGCGCTACAAGATGAACACCTATCTCTATGGTGCCAAGAGTGACCCCTACCACTCGCAGTACTGGAAGGATGCCTACCCAACCACCATCACGGCGGAGCAGGAGAAGAACGGATGGCTCTCGCAGACCATGGTGGAGGATCTCTCGGCCGAGTCGGCATCCACCAAGGTCAATTTCATCTGGGCCATCCATCCCGGCAACAACTTCCTGGGCAGCACCACCGTCATCAGCGATATCATGCAGAAGTTTGACAAGATGCACCAACTCGGAGTACGTCAGTTTGCCGTGTTTGTAGACGACGTCAGCATCCCCTCGAGCGACAGCGACATGAAGCTCAATGCCGACCGTGTGACGGCCCTCCAGAAGGCCATCGAGCAGAAGTGGAACACCGCCGAGGCACTGGCCACCGACACCGTGCGCCCCCTCCACTTCGTGCCCCAGATCTACTGTTCGAGCTTCGCCAGCAGCGAGGCTCAGCGCAAGAGTTTCATGGCAGCCCTTGGCAAGACGCCATCCTATGTGACGGTCTATACCACGGGCCAGGGCGTGTGGACGGTGCCCAACAGTGAGCACATGGCCAATATGAATGCTGAACTGGGCCGCGACATGGCCTGGTGGTGGAACTATCCCTGCAACGACAATGCAGACGGACAAATCTACACCATGGACATGTACAGCAACTTCTACGACCTGCCCAGCGTCAACGGCAATGCACGCATGCCACGCCAGCTGACCAACACCATCGGCGTGGTGGCCAACCCCATGCAGGAGGGCGAGGTGGCCAAGACATCGCTCTTCAGTGTGGCCGACTATGCATGGAACAACAGCGGGTTTGACAACGAGAAGAGCTGGGAAGCCAGTTTCGAGCCCCTCATCTCTATACCCTCGGTGCGCGAGTCGTACCGCTACATTGCCCACTACCTGCGCTGGAACGAGCCCTCGTCGCTCAAGACCCTCATCGATGCCTATAAGAGCAACGACAACCCCGAGGCCCTCATCACGCTGATGCAGACCATCGTGGGCCACTGCGAGCAGGTGGAGACACTCGAACAGTCTGACGTGGAGAGCGACCGCCTGCTCTACGCCGATGTGCGCCCCTGGCTGCTCAAGCTCAAGGACGACTGCCGCGCCCTCGCCCTGCTGCTCCAGGCTGCCGACAAGGAGCAGACCATCAGCGACCGCTGGACCACCTTCATCGAGGGAGCCCGACTCAAGCAGGCCCTCGACACCGCCACCATCTACACCGCCTACGCCCTCGAGGGCATGGGCAACAGCATCTCGGTGAGCAAGCGCCAGGCACAGGTGTCGCAGCTCTACCTGGAGCCCTTCATCCCCTACGTCATGGCCAATGCCATGAGCGATGCCTTCACCGACCTTCGTCCTGCCACCAAGGCCACCTATGTGACCAACCGTGCCGGAGCACGTCCCACGGTGAGCACCACCAATGGTGTCGTGTCGATGAGTCTGGCAGAGCGCGTCTACCAGCCCGGTGAGTACGTAGCCATTCAGTTGGCCCAGGCCACACGCCTCCAGGCCGTGGAGGTGTCTGACACGCTGCTGGCGGGCCAGACCGTGGTGTGGAGCGGCGACGGACTGGAGTGGCAGCGCTTCGAGAGTGCCACCACCGTGCCCAGCGACCTGGTGCGCTATGTCATGGTCATCAACGACACCCAGAGCCCACGTGCATGGAAGATAGGCAGCAAGTCGATACGCCTCACCCTGCCCGTGCCCACCACCATAGCCGATGCCATCATCCCCGAGGGCGCTGTATGGCAGAGCCACGGCAAGGAGTATATCATGGACGGCGACTACTCCACCTTCTGCACCCTCAACCGCTGTCAGCAGGCCAACGATGCCTACATGGTAGACCTCGGCCAGGTGCGCACCATCCACGACGTACGCATCTGCATGGGTACCACCAATGGTGACTACATGCGCGAGGGACGTGTGCAGGTGAGCGAGGACGGCGACAAATGGTATGCGCTGCGCGTCAAGGGCGTCAGCGACTCCTTCAGTTATACCCTCGATATGCCCCAGAATGTGCGCTACAACGACGATATGACCTACTGCGACTTCGATGGCCGCGAACTCCAGGCCCGCTACGTGCGCCTCTCAGTCAAGAGTCCCAACACTGAGAAGTGGTTGCGCCTCTACGAGATTGAGGTCAACCGCCTGTATGACGAGCAGAGCCTGCGCCAGACGGCCTACGATGGCATGCCTGCCAACCAGCCCAACGCTATCGATGGCAACGGAGCCACATGCCTGCCAGGCAATGCCATCTCATCCCTGACGCTTCGTCTCGACCAGCTCACCGAGGCAGAGTCGGTGACCATCTACGCCGATCCTCTCTCTGTAGCAGCCATCCCCACCACCGTGAGCATCAGCACAGACGGCCAGGACTGGACCACCATGGGCCAGTTGACCACAGCCTGCGAGACCATAGCGCTCACCGATGCCCCCATGACCCGCTACATGCGCTTCGCGTGGGAGGGCAATACGGCCCCCGCTATCTATGAGCTCCAGCCTCTCTACCGCGACACCTCTCTCCCCATCGAGACAGCCCTCATGCCGGTATGGGCCGACTCGCAAACCGCTCAGGGCAAGCAGAGCCGCATGTACTTCGACATCCACGGACGTCAGCTCCCCACAGCCCCCACCAAGGGCCTCTACATCAGGGGCGGTAAGGTCTACACCAAGTAAGGGAATATAGCTATCCTGCTATACCATAAGCGGGCAAGAATTACATCTTTAGGAGTGTAATTCTTGCCCGCTCTTTGTGTGGGGATGTAGCAAGTTGGGCGTTATTGGGGAGATGGGATTAGAAAATATCAATAAATAAGGGACGATAAGAATAGGAGCGAATATAAAAAGGGGATGGTAAAGGGAACTGAGGCGTTGTGCCTGGAAGGCACTACAGCGAACGTAGCGAGCGATGAGGACCACGCGAAGCGCTTGGCTTGTCCAAGTTATGAATGCCTCATTTTGCCTTCGGGATGCCGAGCGCGGGGCGTGCTATGTGAATACCGCACAAGACAGAGCGTGCAATGTGTATACCGCAGCAAGCCATTCGTCCCTATAACTTCCCTATAACTTCCTTTTAACTTCCCTTTTACTCCCTTTTTACTTCAAGAAGTTACCTAAGGAACATCCTCACCACGGCGTCCTTCCAGCGCGCATAGGGCTGGTAGCGTAGGGGGAGGTCGAGGAAGTTGAACTTGCGCACCACACTCTTCTGGTGGGTGAAGGTGAGGAAACTGTCCTTGCCGTGGTAGCCACCCATACCGCTGTTGCCCACACCGCCGAAGGGCATCGACGAGGAGGCGATGTGCATGATGGTGTCGTTGATGCAACCGCCACCAAACTGCAGGCCCTTCATGAAACCCCGTTGTTCGCGGCTATCATTGGAGAAGAGATAGAGCGCCAAGGGGTGGGGGCGTGAGGCAATGAAAGCAAAGGCCTCGTCCATGCTGCTGACGGTCAGAATTGGGAGCAAGGGGCCAAATATCTCCTCTTGCATCACGGCATCCTCGGACGTTACGCCATCGAGTATGGTGGGAGCGATGCGCAGTGACTCATCGTCGTGTTGACCACCCAGCACCACCTTGGCAGGATCGATCAGGGTGAGGATGCGCTCGTAGTGCTTGCGGTTGATGATCTTGCCGTAGTTGGGGTTGGTGAGCGGCGCTTCGCCATACATCTTGACCACCTCCTCGCGCAGCATAGCCACGAAGGTATCGTGTACTTCGCGATGGCAAAGCACATAGTCGGGGGCTATGCAGGTCTGACCCACATTGAGGTACTTGCCAAAGGCCAGACGACGGGCTGCCAGGCGCAGATTGCATGTGGGGGAGATGATAACAGGCGACTTGCCACCCAACTCGAGTGTCACGGGCGTGAGATGGCGCGCAGCCTTCTCCATTACCATGCGGCCCACAGAGACACCACCGGTGAAGAAAATATAGTCGAACTGCTCCTCGAGCAGCGACTTGTTCTCCTCGCGGCCACCTGTGATGACGGCTACGTATTCGGGTGGGAATGTCTCGCTGATGAGCTGACGCAGCAGCTCGCTCGTGGCTGGTGAGTAGGCCGAGGGCTTCACACAGGCACAGTTGCCACCTGCAATGGCCCCCACGAGTGGTTCGAGGGTGAGGAGCACGGGGTAGTTCCATGGCGACATGATGAGTGCCACACCGTATGGATCATACTGCACACGCGAGAGAGCAGGGAAGTTGGCCAGAGGCGTGCAGCGCAGACTTGGTCGGGCCCACCCACGCAGGTGACGGCGCACATGGGATATCTCGGAGAGTGTCAGTCCTACCTCGCACATATAGCCCTCGGAGGCCGACTTGCCGAGGTCCGTATGCATGGCCTCGAGCAGCGCTGCCTCATACTTCTTGATGGCTGCTTTAAGACTATCCAGAGCCTTAAGGCGAAACTTCACTGATATGGTCTCTCCTGTTTGGAAATAAGCACGTTGACGTGCCACGATTTCACTGATACTTGAAGGTGTCATAGGTGATATTGGGGATGTGGTCTACAAGGCCTGTAAGACTTTGGTGGCTGACCTCAATTGTGCTCCGCGCCCTGTGCCAGGCGATAGATTTCGGAGAGCTCCTCGAGTGTCCAGAGTTGGGGTACAGGATAGAGCGGATTGCCTTCTGCTTCGGCATGGGCGGCCATGGCGGGAATGTCGGCATCCTGGATGCAGTCGAGGTGGCGAGGTATGCGCATCTGTTCGTTCATTTGCTCCACCCATGCGATAAAGGCGTTGGCCGTATCGGCATCACTCATGCCTGGAGCTACGATGCCACTCTCGCGGGCCAGAAGGGCCAGGCGGTGGTGGGCAGCCTTGCCATAGCGGCGCAGCACGATGGGGAGCAGCACGGCATTGGCCAGGCCATGTGGAGTGCCGTAGCGACCACCCAGGGAGTGAGCCACACAATGCACATAGCCCACATAGCTCTGACTGAAGGCCGCACCGGCACAGTAGGCCGCACGGAGCATAGCCTTGCGGGCTTTAGCATCCTCACCGTGGGTGTAGGCACGAAGTAGATGGGCATGGATGAGACTGACAGCCTCGATGGCCATGCGGCGCGTGAATGCCGTCGTGCTGCGTCCTATGAAGGCCTCCACGGCATGCACCAGGGCATCCATACCGGTGGTGGAGGTGATATGGGGAGGCAGGCCGATGGTGAGACGATGGTCGAGCACGGCAATGCGGGGTATGAGGGGGAAGTCCATGACGGCATACTTGTGGTGCTTCTCGGGATCGGTCACCACCGCAGCCAGTGTCGTCTCGCTGCCCGTACCCGCAGTGGTAGGCACAGCGATGAGCAGAGGCAGACGCACCCATATCTTGAGGATACCCTTCATCCAACGTATAGGGGTGCGTGGACGCGCTATGCGGCATGCAGCTATCTTGGCACAGTCCATGGCGCTGCCACCACCCAGGGCGATGATGGCCTGCGACTGACTGCTGAGGTAGAGGGCACGCGCCTCCTCCACGTTGTGCGTGGTGGGGTTGGGCACGGTGCCGTCGTAGATGGCATAGGTGATGCCTGCAGCATCGAGGCGCTCAGTCACCATGCCACATACACCGGCCTGCACCAGACCCTTGTCGGTGACGATAAGCACGCGCTTGATTCCCTTGGAGAGCACAATCTCGGCCATCTCATCGATGGAGCCGTAGAGCTTGGGCTGACGATAGGGCAGGATGGGAATGACAATCTTGAACACCGCCTGAAACGTGCGGCACCAGAGTTTCTTGATAGGATTCATACGAAATACTTGGAATGATATGGCCAAATGGGGCGATACGGCCAATTAGACCATTCTGGCTAATTGGGCCTATAGGCCAACATTATTGGGGCTGGTGTGACATGAGTTGAACTATCTCGTGGGGCGATGCAACGAGGCGCGTGGCACCATGTGCAAGGAGGAAATCCTCGTCGCGGAAGCCCCAGAGCACGGAGAGGCAGTCGAGGTGGCTGGCCTGGGCCGTGAGGATATCCACATCACTGTCGCCCACATAGTAGGCCTCCTCAGGCTGGATACAGAGCGCATCGAGGGCCAGATGCACCATGTCGGGAGCCGGTTTGCGAGGCATTGGTGGACGCTCACCGATGGCTACGTCCACATAGGGAGCAAACCACTCTGCATACAATTCGTCGACACCGGCCTGAAGCTTATTGCTCACAATGGCCATCTTCACCCTCATCTCCCTGAGTGCCGCAAGAGCCTCTATCACACCGGGATAGGGACCACTGTGGTCGCGGCAATGGTCGACATAATAGCGGCGAAATTCACCGAATACATCTTCAAACTGCGGATTGGCTTCCCCCTCAGGTATGCTGCGCATCATGAGTTTGCGCACACCGTTGCCCACGGCCATGCGGGTCTGCTCGAGAGTACGTTGCGGCATGCCATAGACGGCCAGGGCATGCGAGACGGCCAGATGGAGGTCCTGGAGCGTGTCCATCAGTGTGCCGTCGAGGTCCCAGATAATGGCTTTCTTCTTCTGCATCATAATGTAGTATTTGTGCAAAGGTAAGGTATTTTTCGACTTTCGTAAAGAGATTGAGAGGAAAGATTTGTGGCTGTCACGATTTTTACCTACCTTTGCGCCCAAATTTTCTAATAAAATAAGGTATGAAGAAACATTTTCTACGATTGTGTGGCGCCTTCTCCCTGCTGCTGCCCATGAGTGCAATGGCCCAGGGCAATGCCGAGGAGTGGCTGCAAAATCAGCGTCCCGAGCACTACGAGATGGTCACCATTGAGAGCGATGGCCACCACCGCATCACCCACAAGGTGGGCAGTCTGCAGTCGGCCCCACTCAAGGCCAAGGGCATACAGCATGTGCCCGTGGTGCTCGTCAACTTTGCGGACCGCAAGTTCTCAGTGGCAGCCGATGATGCCGCTGTCAATGCCTACTACAACCTCTACTGCAACGGCACCATGGATGGCCAGTACTACAGCGCTCATGGCAGCAAGGGTAGCATACGCGACTACTTTGTGGCAGTGAGCGACTCGGCATTCCTGCCCGAGTTCACGGTTATTGGTCCTGTGACCCTCGACAATGGGTATGCCACCTACGGCAAGAACGAGGGCGCGAGCAAGGATGTGGGCTTCGGACTCTTCTGCACCGAGGCTATGCAAAAGGCCGTGGCGCTGGGCATAGACTGGACGAAGTTTGACAACGACAAGAACAACACCGTCGATATGGTCTTCTTCATCTTTGCAGGATGGGGCGAGAGCAACACCAGCGGTATGGACCCCGATGCCATATGGTCGAAGGAGAGCACTGCAGCCACCACGATCGATGGCCGCGTCTTTGCCACCAGTGCTGCCACCCATGAGTTGCGCGTCAACCTCGATAAGCCCATCTACGACAACAACGGCAAACTCATAGACTTTGATGGCAAGAAGGCCGACGGTATAGGTGTCTTTATCCACGAGCTTAGCCATGCACTCGGTCTGCCCGATTTCTACGACACCCGTGGCGTGGCCTTCGGCATGGATCTCTGGAGCATCATGGACTACGGCGAGTATGGCAACAGCGGCTACACCCCCGGTGCCTACAATGCCTATGAGCGCGACTTCATGCAGTGGCGTCAGCTCGAGGTGCTCGATGAGCCCCAGATCCTTACCCTGCGCAGCCTGGAGGAAGGCGGTGTGGGCTACAAGGTGGTCAATGATGCCAATCCCAATGAGTACTACATACTCGAAAACCGCCAGCCCAAGGGGTGGGACGAGATGGTCTGCACCATGGGCCACGGCCTGCAGGTCACACACGTCGACTACGACAAGTCGGCATGGACGGGCAACCGTGTCAACACCGATGCCAACCACCAACGCATGACCATCATCGCTGCCAACAACAACTACCGAGGCACCAACGGCGCCCAGACCGCACAGGAGTGGCGCGACTGTCTTTCGGGTAATCTCTTCCCCGGTGACACCTACAACTACAACCTCACCGATGAGACCACACCCGCATCCGTGGTCTACACCGGCGACTATATGCACAAACCTCTGCGCCACATCACAGAGCACGAGGACGGCACCATCACCCTCTGCTTCCGCACCAACGGTCAGCTCGACACACCCGAGGCAGAGACCCCCACAGCCGACGACGACGGCAACCTGCAACTCTCATGGGAGCCCATCGACAATGCCACAGGTTATGCCGTGGAGGTTTACCGCGACGATGACACAGAGGTCCCCAGCCTGGTAGACTCGCAGACCACTCCGAATCTGAATATCCTCGTCACGGCCCTCGAGCAGGGACGCACCTACAAATGCCGTGTCAAGGCCATGGCCGACAGTCCTGAGGACTACCTCGACAGCGAGTGGAGCCAGTGGGCTTATTCAGCGCCTCTCTTCCCCTCAGCCATCGACGGCATGGATGAAGCCACCGGTATGGTCGACGTCTATCTCCCCAGTGGCATCTGCGTGGCGCAGTGCAAGGCTGAGGACGTAGGCCGCCTCGCACTCCATCGTGGCATCTACATCATCCGCCACCAGAATGGCATGACTAAGAAAATATATCTCAACTAATCAGACTAAGACATTACATGAAGAAAATACTGATGGGCCTGATGGCACTGACAGTGAGCGCTGCCGTGATGGCCGTGCCCGCCAAGCGAGTGAAGCGCACACTGACACTCGCCGACGGTTCGAAGGTAGAAACCGTGATGATGGGCGATGAGTTCCTCCATTACTTCCAGGACGAGATGGGCAACCGCTACACCGATGCCCAGGACGGCACCTTCCGTCCACTCTCCGACGCCACACTGGCAGAGGGCAACATGCGCCGCGCCAAGGCTAATGCCAACCGCCTCAGTCGTGCTGCCAAGCGCAAGGCCACATGGGGTGCACAGAGCAACCACGTGAGCGGCACCAAGCGCGGCATCGTCATCCTGGTCAACTTCAAGGATAAACTGTTGAAGCATAGTCGTCAGGAGTTTGACAACTACTTCAATCAGGTGGGCTATAGCAACTATGGCATGAACGGCAGTGTGCACGACTATTTCTACGCCTCGAGCTATGGTCAGTTAGACCTTGAGTTTGATGTTGTGGGCCCCTACACCGTGAGCAACACCATGTCATACTATGGCAAGAACGACGCCAATGGTGAGGATATGCGCCCTGCCACCATGGTGAGCGAGGCCATTCGCATGGCTGCCGCCGACGGTGTAGACTACAGCCAGTATGACTGGGACAACGACGGCGAGGTAGACCAGGTCTTTGTCATCTATGCCGGCTATGGTGAGTCGCAGAGCTATATCGACAACACCATCTGGCCTCACGAGTACGAGCTCTCGAGCGCTCAGTACTACGGCGACGGCGATGGCCCGATATACCTCAACGGCAAGACCATCGACACCTATGCCACCTCGTGCGAACTCCGAGGTGCCAGCGGATCGCTCATTGATGGCATCGGCACGGCCTGCCACGAGTTTAGCCACTGTATGGCCATCCCCGACTTTTATGACAGCAGCGGTAGCTCCAGCAACTTTGGCATGGACTGCTGGGACCTCATGGACTACGGATGCTATAATGGTGCGACCGGCCGCGGTGAGTCGCCATGGACCTACACCAGCTACGAGCGCATGTACTGCGGATGGCTCACCCCCGTGGTGCTCAGCGAGGGCTGCAACATCACCGACATGCAGCCCCTCAACACCAAGCCCGAGGCATACATTATATATAATGAAGCCAACCACAACGAGTATTACCTGCTCGAAAACCGTCAGCTCACGGGCTTCGACCAGTATGGCTATGGCCATGGCATGATAGTCATCCATGTAGACTTCGACCGCAATACATGGGCCATGAATACCGTCAACAATACTTCGACGCGCCAGCGCATGACCATTATTGCCGCCGACAACTCGCTCAAGAGTAGCAGCATGGGGTCAAGCTATGTGGCAGGCGATCCCTTCCCCGGCACCAAGAATAAGCACGAACTGACCAATACGTCGTATCCCAGTGCGAAACTGTACAACAAGAATACGGATGGCTCTATGTTGATGAACAAGCCCATCACCGACATCCAGGAGCGCAACGGACTCATCTCCTTCGTCTTCAATGGCGGCAGTGGAGATGCTATCTCGGCTCCCCAGTCTGCACAGCAGCCTCAGGGCATCTTCGACCTCCAGGGACGTCCCGTGACTAACCCCGGGCACGGCCTGTATATCAAGAACGGTAAAAAGGTAGTCCTATGACGGCCACCTCTCTGCTACTCCTCCTCGGCGGTCTTCTTGTAGGTCTGCTTGCAGGATGGTTTTATGGCTACAGGCAGCGTGCCGCCCTCGCATCGCGCCTGCAGGTGGCCGAGGCGCTTGCCATCGAACAGCAGAAGCACCACGATGCCACCCTTGTCTCGCAGCGACAACAGTATGAGGCCACTCTGGCCGCGCAGCGACAGCAGCACGACGCCACCCTTGTCTCGCAGCGTCAGCAGTTTGAGGCAGCCCTTGCCACTCAGAAGCAGCACTTCGAGGCCGTAACTGCCCGCGTCGAGGCACAGCTACGCTCTGCCACCGAGGAGATGCTCCGCCAGCGTGAACAGGAGTTTGCACAGAGCAGCAAACAAAACCTCGGACAGATCGTGGACCCTCTGCGCGAGACTATCGACAAGATGCAGAAGGCCATAGCCGACAACACCCTGCAGCAGGCACATATGGGAGGATCACTCAAGACCACCATCGAGGCCATGATGCGCCAAAGCGAGGCCACGAAGGTCAGCACGGACGAACTGGCACGCGTCTTCAAGCACCAGAGCAAGGTGCAGGGCGACTGGGGGGAGACCGTGCTCGACGAACTGCTCAAGGCTCAGGGCCTCACTCCCGGCATACACTACGATACCCAGGCCACCATTCGCAACGCTGAGGGACAGACGGTGCGCAGCGACGAGGGCAGCCTGATGCGCCCCGATGTGATCCTCCACCTCGACACCCAGCGCGAGGTCATCATCGACTCCAAGGTGTCGCTCACTGCCTTCTTCGACTATGTCAATGCCGAGGATGTCGCCACGCGCGAACTGGCCCTCAAGGCCCACGTGCAGAGCCTCCAAAAGCATGTCAAGGAACTCTCCGTCAAGGACTACGCCTCCTACATACAGCCGCCCAAGGTCAAGATGGATTACGTCATCATGTTTGTGCCCCACACCGGAGCCCTCTGGACAGCTCTCAACGCACAGCCCAACCTCTGGCGCAAGGCCATGGAGCAGAATGTCTATATCGCCGACGAACAGACGCTCATGGCGGCTCTCCGCATCATACACCTCACATGGACCCAGATCATCCAGACGCAAAACCATGAGAAGGTGTATGCTCTGGCCAGCGAGATGATCAATAGGGTGGGGCAGTACTACAAGACATTCCTCACCCTGGGCCGTAATCTCAAGTCTGCTCAGGCCTCCTACGAGGACTGCGAGAAGAAGCTGCAGGACCATGGCCAAAGCATCATCGTGACCTGCAACAAACTGCAGAAGCTTGGAGCCCGACAGAGTGACAAAAACCCCGTGCCGGAGATAACTGCTGAATAAGGGTAGTTAAGGGTATAAAAGGCGAGTAAAAGGGGTATAAGGGGGGGTAAAGGGGAGTTAAAGGGACGAATGTACAGCAGATGTTCACAGGCGTACCGTCCCTTAATCGCACGAGCGAACGCAAGTTTACTCCCCTTTAGGCCCCTTTATTACCCTAATTATAATAATAACACATAGGTAGAAGCAACCCTATACTAAAAAACTTTAAGCAATGTATTACATCACCAAACGCATGGAGGTGGCAGGATGCCACCGACTCAACACCACTTATCCCAGCAAGTGTCAGCAACTGCATGGACACAACTGGATCATCACCATCTACTGTAAAGCTCGCCAGCTGGACGAGAACGGTATGGTGGTAGACTTCACCAAGGTCAAGGAGCGCATACACGGCTATCTCGACCATGGCAACTTCAACGAACTCCTCCCATTCAATCCTACGGCTGAGAATATTGCACGCTGGGTATGCGAGCAAATCCCCTCATGCTATCGCGTGGAGGTGCAGGAGAGCGAGGGCAACCTGGCCATCTATGAGGAGGACTGAGCCCATGCGAATCAACGAGATTTTCTATTCCCTCCAGGGTGAGGGACACTACTGCGGTGTGCCCGCAGTCTTTGTGCGCACCTCCGGCTGCAACCTCCGCTGCTCCTTCTGCGACACGCAGCACGAGACCTATACCGAGATGACCGAGACAGAAATCGTGGAGGCCGTGTGCCAGTATCCCGCACGCCATGTCGTCATCACTGGCGGCGAGCCCATGCTCCAGATCACACCCTCGCTCCTCGCAGCCCTCCATGCCCGGGGGTGCTATGTGCAGATTGAGACCAACGGCACCATACCCCTCCCCGACGACTGCCAGGTAGATTGGGTCACCTGTTCGCCCAAGCACTCACCCGTACGCCTTGACCATATCGACGAACTCAAGGTGGTCTACCAAGGCCAGGACATGAGCCAGTATGACATCTACGAAGCTAAGGAGTATCGCCTGCAGCCACTCGACACACAGTCAGAGGCCCACAACCGCGACATACTCAGCCGCACCATCGACTACTGTTTGGCACATCCCAAGTGGAAGCTGTCACTCCAAACCCACAAAATGATAGGCGTGAGATAAAAAAGGGGCAAAAGATTTGGAACAATACACAGAATCCACTAACTTTGCGTTATAAACAAAGTGAGACCAATATAAACCGCACTGGTTCGATTGGGATACTCATCAAATTATTACAGAAAACCGAGAACGCTTCGCCTTTCAATGGCGGGCCGCGCCCCGCAAGGGGTAACTTCCACACGGGAGTCAGCGGATTACAAAGGAGGTGGGCACTCAAATCTTTATGTACTCGGAGTTTCATCACATCATCGGTGCGGTTTTTCACCATACAAGAGAGGACCTCAGTAATGAGGTCCTCTCTTTGTCTAGGTACGCTCGGCATGAGCATTGTCTAACGGGTGTAAGTCCCGAGTGAGCCCTAATAGCGGGAATCACATAGCCCAAGGCAAGGGTGTCC
>CALZKW010000065.1 GCA_945788095.1 uncultured Prevotellaceae bacterium
GACCTGAAGGCTTGGAAAGACAGCAAGCGAAGGAAACCATTGGTGATGCAGGGAGCACGCCAAGTAGGCAAGTCGTGGGCATTGAGAAAATTCGGTGAGGCATGTTTTGAGAAGTTGGCATATTTCAATTTCGATACAATGCCTGAACTTAAGGAAGATTTCAAGCGCACCAAGCGTCCGGCAGATATTATTAAGGTGTTGGAGATGACATCTGGTATGAGCATACAGCCAGACACCACCCTGATTGTATTCGACGAGGTGCAGGAATGTAATGAAGCGCTGAACAGTTTGAAATATTTCTGTGAAGATGCCCGTGATTATGCAATAGCCTGTGCTGGTTCATTGCTTGGTGTTGCACTCAATCGTCAAGGTGCTTCGTTTCCCGTAGGCAAGGTTGATTTCATGACTCTCTATCCATTGTCGTTCAGTGAGTATTTGCGAGCTGTTGATACGGATTTGCATTCATCATATTTGATGATCGACGGCAGTATGCCTGTTCCCGAAGTGCTTCATGGTCGATTGATTGAGGCATATAAGGCATATCTCGCATTGGGAGGTATGCCGGAAGCGGTCAGTGATTTTGCCGACAATCATGACTGGCAGGCAGTGCAAACAATTCAGCAGAATATATTAAAGTCCTATTCCCTTGACTTTTCGAAACATATCAACAACAAAGACATTCCAAGGGTGTTTCAAGTGTGGAACAGCTTGCAAGACCAGCTGGCTAATGAAGACCGAAAATTCCGTTATGCCGACATACAAAAGGGAGCGAGAGCAAGGGAATATGAGTCTGCCATCGAATGGCTATGCCTTGCCGGAATCGTGCAGAGGGTAAATATGATTGAAACACCTCGTTTGCCATTGTCTGCATACAGCAAGAGCAATGCCTTTAAATTGTATCTGAATGATGTCGGCCTGTTGTGCAGTAAGTTTTCATTGTCTGCTCAATCAGCAATATCCGGCAACAGACTATTCACTGAGTTCAAAGGTGTTTTATCGGAAAACTATGTCTTGCAGTCATTGAGGCGGCAATTCGGTGACAGTATTTTCTACTGGACATCAGGCAATACTGCAGAAGTGGAATTTGTCTTGCAGATGGATAATGAGATAGTGCCGGTGGAGGTGAAGTCTGAAAACAATGTCAAGGCTAAGAGTCTGTCCATTTACCGTAAGACCTATTCTCCCTCATTGTCTTTGCGTTTCTCCACAAGGAATATCCGCAAGGATGACGACCTTCTAAACCTGCCCCTATATCTTGCCGACAGGATATCGGATATATATGGTATTATTGCTGTCCGGTAAAATGACTATCTTTGTCCATGGTTATGACATTTGTTTTTGTGGTGAAAGCAAAGATAACCAAAAGGGCTGATACTTCATGTGAGTACCAGCCCTAAATTTATCAAATCATAAAAGTTTTACCGGACAGCAATATTTTTTGATATTTTATATCCCCGCACCTCCCCCATAAACTCCAATCTACCGCCTCCGTGGCTCCCTGCCGTGCGGCGAGGGGCATTGTGCACGACCACCTCAGGGCGCGGCGGTGATGACTCCCTCGCGCTTGGTGCCATCGGTCTTGATGGTGAGGGGCTGGGGGAAACGGACGTGGCGCAAGTGGGGCGTCTCCGTGACGGCAGGCATGGCATCGAGGAGCTCCTGTCGGTAGATGCCATCCTGGCGATAGGGATTGATGGTGTAGTAGCAGACGCCGAGACTGGTGAGATTCTGGAAGAAGTGGGTACCCTGGCTGGGGTCTACGCGGTAGTTGGAGAGGCCGCTCTCTACGATGATGCGGGCACCGCTGATGTGGGGCCACTTGACGGGTATGCCGAGCCAGGGGTCGCTGCTGCCCCATCGTCCGGGACCGACGAGCACATAGTTGCGGCCCTCGTCGAGCATCTGTCGGTTGAGGCTCTCAAGTTCGTCGGCTATGGTGGGATTGAGGTTGGGAGTGTAGTCCTCGGTGCGCACGTAGATGACGTCGGTGATGTCGTCGATGATGCCGTGGCCTATGGCGCTGTGGCTGCGCAGGAGGCACGATTCGTCGGGTATCTGGGTGATGTCCTCGCCGAGCATCATGCGCTGGTCGACCATGGGGCGTATCTGCAGGAGATAGAGCTGGCCGGTGCGGTCGTCGTTGAGGTTGACAGCCAGTTCGATCTCCACAGGGCGACGCATTTCCTGCTCGCCATAGCGGAGCGTCTGCTGCAGGAGTTCGGGGAGTGGGAACACGCCATGCTGAAGCACACCGGCAAAGCTGATTATCTTGCGGTTGCGGCCCTCATAGTAGCCGTCGTAGATGACCTGGTCGTAGGGGTCGTAGGTGGAACAGATGTGTGGCAGGGTGCCGTCCTTCTCTGCCTCGCGCACGGGGAGGTTGACGAGGTTGAAACCATCGTCGACGCGGAAGTCGAGGTGTGTCTTGGTGAGGTCGAGGGCCAGGAAGCGTGTCTGCGTCTCGCGCAGGGCTATCTCCATCTCGCTCATCTGGAGCACGTGGTGGGGATGTGCGGGACATACGCGCAGGGCCTGACCACCATCGACGATATACTTGCCCAGTCCGAGGGCAAGGCTGACGGTGCCCTCGTCGGCCTGCTCGTCGCCTATGGGGTAGTAGTTGACGCTGCGGGCCACGCCGCTGATGTGGGGATAGAAGCGCGGTCCGTGCTGCTGACCCACGGTCTCCTGCAGGATGACGGCCATCTTCTCCTGGTCGATGACGTTGCTGGTGGCCGTCATGTAGTCCTTCGAACTGCGGTAGTAGACGCTGGCATAGACGGCTTTGACGGCATCAGAGAGCATCTTGAGGCGGTCGTAGAGGTCACCGCTGCAGGGTATCATGTAGGTGGAATAGATGCCGGCAAAGGGCTGGTAGTGGCTATCCTCGAGGAGCGACGACGAGCGCACGGCGATGGGCGTCTTGACCACCTCGAGGAAGGTAACGAGGTCGCCAAGGAGGCGCTGTGGCAGACGGGCATGGAGGAAGCCGCTGAGTATCTCCTCGTCGGAGGCGTCTGAGAGGGCGAGCTGATAGAGCTCGTTGGTGTCCATAAACTCGTCGAAGACGTCGGTGCAGAGCACCACAGTCTTGGGTATGCGCACCTGTGCGCCCTCGTAGCTATTGAGTTCGGGATGGCGCAGTATGATATGGTCGAGGAAGGCCAGACCACGACCCTTGCCACCGAGCGAACCGTCGCCGATGCGGGCGAAGTTGCTGAACTGGTCGAAGCGCTCGCGCTGGAAGACGGCCACCACGCCCTGGTTCTTCATGCGACGGTAGCTGACGATTGCATCGTAGATAATCTGGCGGTGGGCATCGACATCCTGGAGGCTGTCCCAGGTGATGTGGCGCAGGAATTCGCTGATGGGGAAGAGTGCACGGCTGCCGAGCCAGCGGCTGACGTTGTTGTGGGTGATGTGGTAGAGGAGGCTGCGACGGGGCACGGTGAAGATATTGTTCTGCAGGTCCTTGAGGTTGCGTATGCGCACCTCCTCCTCCATGGTGTCGGGATTGCGGAAGACGAAGTCACCAAAACCGAAGTAGCGGCGCACGAGGGTGCGAAGGTCTACGTCGATCTTCTTGCTGTTCTTGTCGATGAAGTGTGCCCCGCATTGTGAGGCCTTCTCTGCATTGTGGCTCTCGTTGCTGTCCATGATGAGCGGCAGGTAGGGGTCGTGCTGGCGCATCTTGGTCATGAGCTCGAAGCCCGCATCGGGGTCCTTAATGCCGCCTCGGGGGAAGCGGCAGTCGGAGATGACACCGAGGGTGTTGTCGGCAAAGCGCTCATAGAGTTGCCATGCCTCCTCATAGGTGCGCGCGAGCACTATCTTGGGGCGTCCGCGCATGCGGAGCGTCTCGAGCTGCGAGTTGAGGGCCTCGGTGGCAAACTCAAGGCTCTGCTGGAGCACAAACTTGTAGAGACTGGGGAGGATGCTGCTGTAGAAGCGTATACTGTCCTCGACCAGGAGTATCATCTGCACGCCTGCCTCGCGCACATCGTGCTCAAGGTTCATCTTGTCCTCGATGAGCTTGATGATACTCAGGAGGAGGTCGGTGTTGCCCAGCCAGCAGAAGACATACTCAAAGATGCTGAGGTCCTCGTTCTCCATGCGTCGGGTGATGCCGTGGGAGAAGGGGGTGAGGACAACGGTGGGTATGGTGGGGTGGTCCACCTTGATGCGGCGTGCGATGTCGAAGACGTCGTTGTTGTCGCTACCGGGCATACAGATGATGAGGTCGGGGGTGTTGGTGTTGACCTGCTGCTCGGCCTCCTGCTGCGAGGCCACCTGAATGAATCGTGGTGGGTAGCGCAGACCGAGTTTGGCATACTCAGAGAAGATTTTCTCGTCGACACGGCCATCGTCCTCGAGCATGAATGCATCGTAGGGGTTGGCAAGGAGCAGGACATTGAAGATACGCTTCGTCATGAGACTGACGAAGTTGGTGTCCTTGAGGCGTAGTTGTTGGGCTATGCGGTTCATGATAGTTAGAGGGCTGTCTCACTATTCGCCAGCGAATAGCGGACAATACTAAATGATGCTGATACTTCCGGCTTCCTCCCCTGACGGAGGGGCCGGATATAAGAAAAGCGACGGAAACACACAGGGGGAAGTGGCCAGGGGCTTGGGGAAGGGGAAGGATGGAGTGGCCCCCGGCCTGGGGAAGGGAGATGGGAAACTGTGTGTATTCCGTCGCTATATTATAATATGTATAGTGAGTCTGTGTAGGGAATCAGACCCTGTTGTTCTCGGGGAAGACCACCTTGGGCTGGAATGTCTTGGCCTCCTCGAAGTCCATGAGGGCATACGAGATGATGATGCAGACATCGCCCACCTGCACGCGACGCGCCGCGGCTCCGTTGAGGCAGATGCAGCCTGAGCCTCGCTCGCCCTTGATAATGTAGGTCTCAAAGCGCTCACCGTTGTTGTTGTTGACAATCTGCACCTTCTCGCCGGCTATCAGGCCGGCTGCATCCATGAGGTCCTCATCGATGGTGATACTGCCCATGTAGTTGAGGTTGGCCTCGGTGACAGTGACACAGTGAAGCTTGGATTTCAGTACTTCTATCATCATAAGTCTTTTCTTTTTCGAGGTTCTGGTTTTAGGTCTAACAACAGAACAAACAGAAAAATTTATTCCACTACTTCTGTTGTTAAAAAAACTTACAACCTCATAACCTTATAACCTAATACAGCTACTTATATCTTATATGATCGATGAGTCGGATGAGCTTCTCGCCGCAGTAGACGGTGATGCAGCCTACGACGCTCTGGGCCTCGTCCCACGACTGGATGTCGACAAGGGTGAGACCATCAACGATGCTGAAATACTGCACCTCAAGGCCATCCACAGCGTTGATCTGGGCCACCACGTGGTCGTGCACCTCAGAGACGCTCATACGGTCGATGAGCGACTTGCTCTCGTGGAGTGCACGGTAGATGTGGGCGGCTATCTGGCGCTCTGAGTCGCTGAGGAGCATGTTGCGGCTACTCTTGGCCAGACCGCTCTCCTCGCGGATGACGGGGCAGGGCACTATCTCGAGAGCGAAACCGAGATCGTCGACCATGCGACGGATGACGGCTATCTGCTGATAGTCCTTCTCGCCAAAGTAGGCACGGGTGGGCTCGGTCATCATGAAGAGCTTGCTCACTATCTGGCACACACCATTGAAATGGCCAGGGCGCATGGCTCCCTCCATGACAGTGTCGGTGGGAGGATAGCTGAACTGACGTGTGTCGGGCTCAGGATAGACCTCCTCGACCGAGGGTGCAAAGGCATAGGTGGCTCCACACTCGCGCAGGAGGTCGCAATCGGCCTCGAGGGTGCGGGGATAGGTGGCAAGATCGTTCTTGTCGTTGAATTGGGTGGGATTGAGAAAGATGCTCACCACCGTGATGTCATTGTCGGCTACACTTCGTCTTACCAGCGAAGCATGGCCCTCGTGGAGCGCGCCCATAGTGGGCACGAGGCCTATCGTCTGGCCCTGAGAGCGGTGGTGAGAAAGGCGAGCCTTGAGCTCATTGATAGTATGGATAATTTCCATTGTTGCGTCTATTGTTTTTTAAGTTGCCTTAAAATTTCGGCGCAAAATAACATACTTTTTGCCAAACAGAGAAAAATTGGGACCAGAAATTGGACTTTTTTGTAGGAAAAGTGAAGAATTGCAGACTTTCATTACTCATAATCAAAAAAAAAGCCCTAACTTTGCATAGGTAAATAGTATTAATGTACCCAGACAGACGATGATTAAGGCTAAGAAAGTTTTATTTATTACACAGGAAATTTCGCCATACGTGGACGAATCAGTATACACACCCTTAGGCAGACACCTACCTCAGGCCACCCAGGAGGGAGGCAAGGAGATACGTACCTTCAGCCCTAAGTGGGGTAAGATCAATGAGCGCAGAAACATGCTCCACGAAGTCATCCGACTCTCAGGTATGAATATCATCATCGACGACACCGACCACCCACTTATCATCAAGGTGGCCAGCATACAGGCTGCCAGACTCCAGGTGTACTTCATCGACAACGACGACTACTTCAACAAGCGCCTGGCCTTTGCCGACGAGAAGGGTCAGGAGTATGAGGACAACGCCGAGAGAGCCATCTTCTATGCACGCGGTGTGCTCGAGACCGTAAAGAAACTGCGCTGGGTGCCCGAGGTAATCCACTGCCAGGGATGGATCGGAGCCGTACTGCCCATCTATATCAAGAAGGCATACGCTGACGAGCCCTGCTTCCGCGATGTCAAGGTGGTTTACTCACCCATCGATGTGCCCCTGGAGAAGCCATTGCCAGAGAACTTCGGCGAAATACTCGCCTTCCGCGACGTAACCGCCGACGACATGGCCGACTACGAGGGCAACGACATCAAGAACCTCATCCGCCTCGCCATCAAGCATGCCGACGGTGTGACATTCACCAAGGACAGCGACCCCGAACTCGTGAAGTATGCCGAGGAGACTGGCGTAGAAACACTCATCGCCGAGGACGACGAGAAGAACAAGATCATCGACTTCTACGACCAGATCTGGGGACGCGACAAGGAGGAAGAGGAGGAGGACGACGACTTCTAATTCGCACTCCCTGCTCCCCTACCCCACAGCACACGCTGACAGGGCCGCCGCAACATTGAGAACAGCCTCATAACCTGTGGTTTGACCATCAGACAGAGAACAATGGCTAAGGCGACCCGCACATCAACCGACAAGACCCCTCTATGCATAAGACAATAAAGACCATAACAGTGGCGCTATGCGTCATTGCCGCAATGCTGACCTCGTGTGATGACAACACGGGGTCGCTTGGCATATTCCAGGACACAGATTTCGTGACCACATCGACCGACAAGTTCACACTCAATACACGCTCCATACTGCTCGACAGCATCAAGGCCAGCAGTAGCAAGAGCTATCTGGGAGCCATCACGGACCAGGAAACGGGTGGCAAGGTGACAGCCGATTTTGCAGCACAGTTTAACACCATGGAGGGATATTCCTTCCCCGACAAGGAGCAGATGGTGGGCAGCATAACCGTAGATGCCAACGGCGATACAACCGATGTGGAGACGCGCGTGGTGTGCGATTCGTGCGAAGTGCGCCTGTATTTTGATAAGGTGTACGGCGACGAAACCAACCCCATGAAGGTGCAGGTGTATATGCTCGATGCCGACAACATACTCTCGGAGGATAGCACATACTACACCAACATCGACCTCACACAGTATCTCCCCGCAGGGGCTAAGCCCATAGCCGAACGCGTGTTTACCCCCAAGGACATGAACCTCAGCGAGTCAGAATTGGGCAGTTCGTCGCATTCCGACAACGTACACATCGTGCTCCCCGACAGCATCGGCCAGCGTATCATGGAGAAGTATTACGAGAATCCCGCCAACTTCAAGGACTCGTATACCTTCATCCGCAAGGTGTTCCCCGGACTCTACTTCCGCATCTCAAATGGTGAGGGCACATTGCTCCAGATGGAGGTCAGCGCACTCAACCTCTACTTCAAGTACATGGACAAGCAGCAGGTGGGCAGCACACAGAAGGACAGCATCTACCTGGGCGTGACCAGATTCTCGGCCACACCCGAGGTTATCCAGAGCACAAGGTTTACCAACGACCAGTCGACCCTCGCCGGACTCCTGGCCGACAACACCTGCTCTTACCTCAAGACACCCGCCGGCATCTGCACCGAGATGACACTGCCCGTAGATCAGATCTTTGCCGGACAGCATGCCACCGACAGCGTGAGCAAGGCCGAGGTGACCCTGACACGCTACAACAAGACACAGACCAACAACCAGTTTGGCACTCCCCAGGAACTGCTCATGGTGCGCAAGGGCGAGATGCGCGACTTCTTCAAGGAGAAGCGCGTGGCAGACCGTCGCACAAGCTATACTACAAGTTTCTCGCCAACCTACAACAGCTATACCTTCACCAACATTTGCCGTCTGCTCTCCTACATGCACAACGAAAAGAAGAAGGCTGTGCGCGATGTCCTCGCAGCTAATGGCATCACCAACTATACAGAAGGCGACGCTCAGTATGCCGCAGCCGAGGCTCAATGGATGGCCCAGCACCCAGACTGGAACAAGGTGGCCCTCATCCCCGTAGTGACAAGCTCTACCACGGATGCCTACACAGGATCTACCATCCAGACCAGCGTGGTGCACGACATGGGACTCAACAGCATCCGCCTCGTAGGCGGTAAGGACCCCATCGAGATGCAGGTGGTATACAGCAAGTTTAAGAGGTAGACCAGGCCGCCGGGGTACCAACACAGCAAACACCAGCAGACCATTGACTGTTGAGCGTTGACCATATACCGCTGACCTTCCAACATAAAAAAAGTAAGAAAAACTTTGGCGATTGGTTACTTTTTGCTACCTTTGCAACAGAAACAACAACAATAAGAGTACAAATGGCACATCTTGCATCTTATTTTTACGCATTCTTTTATTACTTTTACTTCGACCACGGAGTGAAGCGGGAGTTTGCGCAGTAAGCCATGCAAGATTAAGCACACGAATAGACAGAAATACTGTAGAGTCCCGCTTTCCTTTAAGAAAGCGGGATTTCTGTTATCTATACCATATATATAGTATATACAGATGAAACGAATAGCGATACAGGGAGTGCCCGGATGCTTCCACGACATAGCTGCACACAGATACTTCGAGGACGAAGAAATCGAACTGGTGTGCTGCGACACGTTCGAACAGGTATTTGAGGCCGTAGATGCAGACCCCGACGTGGTGGGCATGGTGGCCATCGAAAATACCATCGCAGGCAGTCTGCTGCACAACTACGAACTGCTGCGCGACTCCGGGCACACCATCGTGGGAGAACATAAACTGAGGATAAGCCACAGCATCATGTGTCTGCCAGAGAATGACTGGGAGGACATCGTGGAGGTCAACTCACACCCCGTGGCCCTGATGCAATGCAGGGAATTTCTCAACAAGCACAAGCAGATGAAGGTGGTGGAGGCCTCGGACACCGCAGGAGCAGCAGCCGACATCAGCCGACTCCGCCAGCACGGACACGCCGCCATCTGCCACAAGGACGCTGCCAAGATATACGGCATGAAGGTGCTCGAGGAGGGCATAGAGACCAACAAGCACAACTTCACACGCTTTCTGGTGGTGAGCCACCCCGATAAGGCCAGCAAATACCGACACACCAAAAACGTGAACAAGGCCAGTCTGGTGTTTAGCCTGCCACACGAGGAGGGAAGCCTATCGGCCATACTCAGCGTACTGTCATTCTACAAGCTCAACCTCTCGAAAATACAGTCGCTGCCCATCATAGGCAGAGAGTGGCAATACCTCTTCTACATCGATCTCTCATTTACCGACTATACGAGATACAGACAGGCCATCAACGCCATCACACCACTGACACGCGAACTACAATTATTAGGAGAATACGAAAATGGAAAACAAAGTATATAACCCACTCATACAGCCCGCCGAGAGACTCGGCAGTGTGCAGGAATACTACTTCAGCCGCAAACTCAAGGAGGTGGCACAGCTCAACCAGGAGGGCAAGGACATCATCTCGCTGGCCATCGGTAGCCCCGATATGCCACCCTCGGAGCAGACCATCGACACCCTCTGTCACGAGGCTCGCAACCCCAATGCGCACGGCTATCAGCCCACCATGGGTATTCCCGAACTGAGAGGTGCCATGGCGGAATTCTACAAGCGATGGTATGACGTGGACCTCGATGCCGCCACCGAGGTGCAGCCTCTCATCGGCAGCAAGGAGGGCATACTGCACGTAACGCTGGCCTTTGTCAATCCCGGCGACAAGGTGCTCGTACCCAATCCCGGATACCCCACCTACACCAGTCTGAGCAAACTCCTGGGCGCAGAGATCGTAAACTACGACCTGAAGGAGGACAACGGATGGCAGCCCGACCTTGAGGCACTGGAGCAGATGGACCTGAGCGGCGTGCGACTGATGTGGACCAACTACCCCAATATGCCCACAGGAGCCAACGCGCAGCGCCAGACATACGAGCGCCTCGTGGCCTTTGCCAAGAAGCACAGCATCGTGGTGGTCAATGACAATCCCTATTCCTTCATCCTCAACCGTGGAGAACGACTGAGCATACTGCAAGTGCCCGGAGCCAAGGAGTGCTGCATTGAGTTCAACTCGATGAGTAAGAGCCACAACATGCCAGGATGGCGCGTTGGCATGCTCGCCTCGAATGCACAGTTTGTGCAGTGGGTGCTCAAGGTGAAGTCGAACATCGACTCGGGGACCTTCCGCCCCCTCCAGCTCGCTGCCGCACAGGCACTCGCCAACAGTGAGGAGTGGCACCATGAGGCCAATATCGAGACCTACAGCCGCCGACGCAGGATAGCCGAACAGATCATGACACATCTGGGATGCAGCTTCGACAAGGACCAGGTGGGCATGTTCCTCTGGGGACGCATCCCCGACTCGGTGACCAATGTGGAAGACCTCACAGAGCGCGTACTCCACGAGGCCCGCGTATTCATCACCCCAGGCTTTATCTTCGGTTCTAACGGCCAGCGCTACATCCGCATCAGCCTATGCGCCAAGGACGACCGCTTCGAAGAAGCCTATCAGCGCATCTGCGATGCCCTGAAGTGATAAGCAACCCACCCATTAGACCCATTAGACCAATAAGCCCAATTAGACTAATTTGACCAATTAGACCAATTAGCCCCATATCAGATTACTAACAAAAACAACTACATACATTATGGAACTCGAACTTTCTCCCCTCGCATTGCCCGGTATCGAGGCAAAACGACCTCTGGTCATCGCTGGTCCTTGCAGCGCAGAAACAGAAGAACAGGTGATGGCTACGGCCACCCAGTTGACCAACAAAGGCGTGAAGATATTCCGCGCCGGTATATGGAAGCCCCGTACAAAGCCCGGTGGTTTTGAGGGACACGGCGAGGAAGCTCTGCCCTGGATGCAGCGCGTGAAGGCCGAGACAGGCATGCTCACCGCCACCGAGGTGGCCACCCCCAAGCATGTGGAGGCTGCACTCAAGGCTGGCATCGACCTGCTGTGGATAGGTGCACGCACCAGTGCCAATCCCTTTGCTATGCAGGAACTGGCTGACTCGCTGCAGGGCGTCGATGTGCCCGTGCTGGTGAAAAACCCCGTGAATCCTGACCTGGAGCTCTGGATCGGAGCGCTGCTGCGTATGAATGCGGCCGGCGTAAAGCGCCTCGGTGCCATCCACCGCGGATTCAGCAGCATCGACGCCAAGATATACCGCAACTCGCCCATGTGGCATATACCCATAGAATTGGCGCGTCGCTTCCCACAGTTGCCCATCGTGTGCGACCCCAGCCACATCGGAGGCCGACGCGAGCTCATTGCTCCCCTCTGTCAGCAGGCCATGGATATGGGCTTTGAGGGACTCATCGTGGAGAGTCACTGCAATCCCGATGCGGCATGGAGCGACGCCAAGCAGCAGGTGCTGCCTGATGTGCTCGACTTCATTCTCGACCGCCTCGTCATCCGCGACAATGCCGAACTGACCGAGTCGCTGGCCAGCCTGCGCAAGCAGATTGACGAGATGGACGACAGCCTGATGGACCTCCTGACGAAGCGCATGCGTGTATCGCGCGAGATAGCACGCTACAAGCAAAACCACAACATGGCCGTCGTGCAGACCACACGCTACTCGGAGATTCTCGACAAGCGCGGTGCTCAGGGCGCTATGTGCGGTATGGACCCAGAGTTCGTGAAGCGTATCTACGAGGCCATCCACGAAGAGAGTGTACGTCAGCAGATGGAGATAATCAATAAGTAGGCGATATGAAAATCCTGATATTAGGTGCCGGCAAGATGGGCTCCTTCTTCACCGACGTACTGAGCTTCGACCACGAGTGCGCGGTCTATGAGGTGGACCCCAAGCGTATGCGCTTCCTCTACAACACGCAGCGCTTCACCCGCCTGGAGGAGATCGACGAATTTCGTCCCGACCTCGTCATCAATGCCGTCACCCTCAAATACACCATCAGTGTATTCAAGGAGGTGATACCCCATCTGCACAAGGACTGCATCATCAGCGACATCTCGAGCGTGAAGACCGGCTTCAAGGAGTTCTACGAGAGCACCGGCATGCACTACGTGAGTACCCACCCCATGTTTGGTCCCACCTTTGCCAACCTCGGTGCGCTGAGCACAGAGAATGCCATCGTGATCAACGAGGGTGACTATCTGGGTCGCGTATTCTTCCTCGACCTCTACCGCAGACTGGGGCTCAACGTACACGAATATTCATTTGATGAGCACGACGAGGCCATGGCCTACTCGCTCTCGGTGCCCTTTGTGAGCACCTTCGTCTTCGGAGCCGTGATGAAGCACCAGGATGCTCCGGGCACCACCTTCAAGCGCCACCTGAAGATAGCCAAGGGCGTGCTCGGCGAGGATGACACCTTGCTGCGCGAGATACTCTTCAATCCCCGCACGAAGCACCATGTGGAGGGCATACGCGCCGAGCTCAAGGAACTCATCGACATCATTGACCACCGTGACGAGGACCGCCTCACCGACTACCTGGGCCGTATCCGTAAGAACATCACATAAGGCCCTGCTGCCTTACTTATTTATAGAAACAAGCACGGGCATGAATTACATGAACTTTTTCTCAATTAAGAATTAGTCATGTAATTCATGCCCGTTCGTGTTTTTGTGTTGTCTCAGAAAGCGAACTTCTCGAGTTTGAGCAAGCCACATTCCTCTATCTTGGCCACACACTCGGCAAACTCGGGTGTCTGGCTGTGCTTCTCGAGTGCAGCCTCGTCGGTCCATGTCTCGCATATCATGAAGACATCCTTGCGTGTGGCGCTCTCAAACACGTCGTAGGCCACACAACCCTCGTGGTGAACACTCTTGGCTGTAAGCAGCATGGCTGCCTCAAGAGCCTCATTGTACTTACCTCTCTTAGCCTGGAAGAAACAATTCAATCGTAACATAGTATTTTTCGTTTTAGATGGTTTACTTAGTGCAAAGATATTATATCCGAGACGTTCACACAACTATTTCTGCGTTTTTTTGCACAGAGGAGTTCGTGCTGGCATGCGTTGGTAGGAGGATAGTACTTTCGTTGGGCGGAGGATAGTACTATGGTCAGTGGGAGGATAGTACTATGGTCGATTGTGGCATATTACCATAGTCGATTTTAGATATGGGTCTTAACGTGACAGAATATGGGTCTTAGCACTATCAGGATATGGGTCTTGTTGCGCTGAGATATGGGTCTTTTTTGAGTCGGGTATACCCGCTGTGTAAATTAGGGTTTAGCGGGGGATTGAGGAACAACGGAACAAACGGAAAGCCCCCTCTAACTCCCCCAAGGAGGAGAATATCTGATGCGCGGCTACGAATAAATAGCGAACACCTGGACCGCCCTCAGAGACATTCGCCTGGAGG
>CALZKW010000066.1 GCA_945788095.1 uncultured Prevotellaceae bacterium
CAGATATTCTCCTCCTTGGGGGAGTTAGAGGGGGCTTTCCGTTCGTTCCGTTGTTCCCCATCCCCCCGCTAAACTCTCAATTTGAACGCACATCATCCCCTTCGTTTATTCGTAGCCGTGAATCTGACGTTCTCCCCTCCCTGTAGCCCCAGAATAAGGGTAAAAGCTACAATATTGATAGAGATTGTTCACTTTTGATGCATTTAGTTTGCTGAAGATTGACTACTTTTGCCACCGGAAAACAACAACTTAAATCATCACCATGGCACAGACTAATGGACAAGAGGCCAAGGGCTTCTACAAGCTCAGTTGGCTAACGCGTATCGGATTCGGAGCGGGCGATCTGGCCCAGAATCTCATCTACCAGACCATCAGCATGTATCTGCTGTTCTTCTACACCGACATCTTCGGACTCAAGGCCGCACATGCAGCCACCATGTTTTTCGTGGTCAGACTCATCGACGTCTTGTGGGACCCCCTCGTGGGCACCTTTGTGGACAAGCACAACCCCAGGTTGGGCAAGTATCGCTCGTATCTCGTCGTGGCCGGTCTGCCCCTCATCGTGCTGGCCATACTCTGCTTCTGGGACGGCATGGCCGACCAGGCCTACACCGTGAAGCTCGTCTACGCGTACATTACTTATGTAGGTATGTCGATGCTCTACACCCTCATCAATGTGCCCTACGGAGCGCTCAATAGCAGTCTGACACGCGACACCCACGAGATCACCGTCCTGACCAGCGTGCGCATGTTTATGGCCAACGTGGGCGGACTGGCTGTCTCGGCCGGTATACCCATCCTCGTGGCCGTGATGTCGGGCATCACGGCGGTCGACCAGCTGCCCATCAGGATGGCCCTCTTCATGGGCCTCGGATCGCTCCCCTCGTTTGTGTTCATGCCCATGGTGCCCGCCATCAAGAAGGCTGTGGGCAAGAAGAATATGTTCTACATCTTCCTCTCTGTAGCCATCGTGGGCATGGCCATGCTCTACGGCATCACCAAGACGATGAACATGGAGGAGAACATGACGCTCATCTACGTGGCCCAGTTCATCAAGTCGACCGGTGTCATCGTGGCCACCGGCTACATGTGGGCCCTCATCCCCGAGGTCATCTCCTATGGCGAATACACCACGGGCAAGCGCATCTCGGGCATCGTCAATGCCCTGACGGGCATCTTCTTCAAGGCCGGCATGGCCATGGGAGGCGTCGTGCCAGGCCTCGTGCTGGCCTATTGCAACTACGTGCCCGCTGAGCAGGAGGCCAGCACCCTGCCCAAAGACAGCAACGCATGGTTTGTCACCATGACCATCTATGCCCTCATCGGTCTCGCCCTGTTGCTCTTCTGCTTCAGCCAGTGCAAGGAGCGCGTGGTGATGGACAGCAAGGAGACAGAGAATGTGAAGGTGAGCGACCTCTGGACCGAGTTCTTCCGCAATCGTCACCTGCGCGTCGTGGCCCTCTTCTTCATCACTGCCTTTGCCATGATGAGCGTGGGCAATGCCGCCGGTGCCTACTACATGAACAACCTGCAGGCCCAGACCCCTCTGGCCCAGGAGGGCATCCTCTGGCTCGTCTGTGTCATCCCCGCCATCCTCCTCGTCGTGGCTATGCTCATCATCTCGAGGTATGAACTCACCGACGAGAAGATCGATGAGATCAACAGGGAGATTGAGAGAAGGCAGAAGTAAGCAAGCTCGGCTACGCCCTACGTAATCAACAATATGTGCCAAAGGGTAGTAAAGGGGAGTTAAAGGGCTTAAAAGGGACGAATGTCCTGTTTACCAGCAAGCGTAACGTCCCTTTACAGCACGAGCATAGCGAGTTAACTCCCCTTTTAGCCCCTTTAGAGCCCTTTAAGCTAATAATTAAAATCAAACATGCAATGAAAAAGCGCTATCTATTTCCTGCCGACTATATGGCAGACCCAAGTGTACATATCTTCAATGGCAAGATCTACATCTATCCCTCGCACGACTGGGAGTGCGAGAATGTGGAGAATGACAACGGCGACCAGTACGTGATGAAGGACTACCACGTATTGAGCATCGACGGCGACCCCATGACCGGCGAGGTGACCGACCACGGTTGTGTGCTCCGACTCGAGGACATACCCTGGGCGGGACGACAGTTGTGGGACTGCGACGTGCAGGAGTACACCACGGAGGTGCCCACCAATGCCGAAGAACAGGCTGCCGGCATGGGCTATAGCAAGAAGGTGAAGAGGTATGTGATGTACTTCCCCATGAAGGACCGCAACGACGTCTTCCATTGGGGCACGGCTGTGGCCGACCGTCCCGAGGGCCCCTTCATACCTCAGCCAGCCCCCATGCCAGGCAGTTACAGCATCGATATGTGCGCTTTTCGCGACGATGCCGATGATGAGGTGTACGTCTACTTCGGCGGCCTCTGGGGCGGCCAGTTACAGCGCTACAAGGACAATATCCACCTCGAGACACCCTACCTGCCTGAGGGCGATGCTGAGGCCCTGCCAAGCCGTTGTGTGCGCCTCAGCCGCGACGGCATGAGCTATGCCGAGGCACCACGCCCCATCATCATCGTCGACGACGAGGGACTGCCCCTCAAGGCCAACGATCCACACCGATTCTTCGAAGCCAGCTGGATGCACAAGTACAACGGCAAGTACTACTTCTCGTACTCCACCGGCGACTCACACCTCATCTGCTATGCCGTGGGCGACAACCCCTACGGCCCCTTTACCTATCGCGGCGAGATCCTGACCCCCGTGGTGGGATGGACCACCCACCACAGCATCGTGGAGTGGGAGGGCAAGTGGTACCTCTTCCACCACGACAGCGTGCCCTCGGGTGGCAAATCGTGGTTGCGCAGCCTCAAGGTGTGCGAGCTGGAGTATGACAACGAGGGCAATATCAGATGTATAGAGGGTACGGACGAATGAAGCGCTGCATGGACCTCGTGGGCTACAAGGTGGAGGGATACACCAACCCCATGGTGCGCTATGTCAATCTGCCCCACCAATATTGGGGGAGGTCAGTGCTCTGACCGACGGGGGTAGCTTAGCGAGCGAAACGGGTCTAAGAATTACATGAATAACATAAGGCCCCCCATCGAGACAATTGCCTGGGCAAATGTCTCTGATGGGGGGGCTAATACATTCATATTATTGGCCTATTGTAATGGGTTGCTGTTATCGTTGTCTGATACTCAACGTAATTTCTTCATACGAGCGCTTGCCTTCTATGTAGTCAGCATAGATTACGTCTTCGTTTCGCCCTTTGAGAATGTGACACTTGCCGCAAATCTCGCAGTTGTGCAAGCACTTCCATTGCTCACGAACGAAGGCGAGACGCTCTTCTCGGTCAGAGAAATCTATCTTGGGTGCGAGCATAATCGTTTAGATGTTAGAAAATTGATAAGCCAGTCGTTCGCTTCTGCTGTCCTTGGGTCTTCCGCCTTCTGGCAAGGCATAGTTGGAGCAAGGTGCTGTCTGCTCTTGCTTCGAACGGGAGTCGGAGCAATGGATGATGCCACAGTATTTGAAGCCCTCTTTATGGATGGCGTTCTGCATCACGCGGTTGTCGGCATGGGTGTCGATGCGGATATTGTCGTACTGCTGCAGGGCAAACTGCATGGCCAGGTGGAGCATGCCTTTCGCTTGGCCCGAGGAGGCTATGCGATGGATGGTGGCGTAGGGGAGGTCGTTGAGCCAGGCACCCTCGTAGATGGTGGCGTAGGTGGGGTCGATGCCTCCACGGAGTACGAAGGTGGCGACAATCTCGCCCCTTCGCTCCACCACGTAGCTGTCGCCACTCTCTACGTCCTGGCGCAGCAGTTCTTCGCCCGGATAATCCGGAGCCCATTGGTTGGGGTTGCCTGTTGCGGCCATGAAGTTGCGGGCAAGGGTGAAGATGGCTTGCAGGCGGCTGATGTCCTTGTGTAGTGTGCGGCGGATGATGAGGTCGCGTATGATGGCAATACTTGCCCCTTCCTTGTCGATGGACCAGAAGGAAATCTGCTTTTCTTGGCAGAAGGGGGCCATACGCCAGGCTGATTGGAAGCCGCTCATGACGAAGTGCATGGGCACGAACAAGCCTACCTGGAAGCGCTCGATGAACTGACGGGCGCCAAGGGTGTAGCCATTGCCGATGCGACCGTCTACGGGGAACATCACAAGGTCGAACTTGTCGGCAATCTTGCGGATGTCTTTCAGTTCGCCCAGGAATCGCTTCTCTTCGGCCCGAGGGTTGATTTCGCCAAATTCGTCGCTGATAATCGTCTCGGGTACCTTCTCCTCCGAAAGGAAACGCGCATACCAGTTGCAGAGGTCTCCGGCATGGAAGATGCGTCGGCCTTCCAGTTCCACAATCCAGCTCACGCCACTATCGTTGCTTCCGGTGGCCATGGCGTGCAGGTGGCTGTCCTCCCATGTGCTACCCTTCACCATCCACACGTCTGCATCTGCCTGCTGCGCACGACGTCGCTTCAGGATGTCTTTAGAGAGTATAAAGGTGATGTTGGGGCAGATATGTCGCCACTCAAAGATGTGCCTGTTGAAGTGATCGCCATGGAAGTGGCTTGCAAATACATAGACGTGCTTGTGGCGGTTGCGTTCCAGTATCGAGCGCAACGCCCCCTGCCGGTCCATCCAATAGTCGAAGACAAGGACGCATCGGTCGGTCTCGAGTGTAAAGCAGCTGTGGAATATATAGGTGAGTTTCAGCATTATGTGTCTGTTTAGTAGGTCGAAGGCTTCGTCAGGAGTGTTCGTGGAATCGTGGATGGCCCCGGGGTGAACCAGAGGGGGGATACCAGCCATTTGGCAACATTTCAGCCCCCCCCCCATGAGGCACTTTGCCCATCAAGGTCGGGTGGGGCGGAGGCATCTTGTCCAAACTCCTGATGCAAGCCCATGGGATTGTCTGGGTTGTTGCAAATTTATTGCGGCAAGAATTACATGAACGGTTTTGTGACCGCCATCAGAGACATTTGCCCGGTCAGGCAAATGTCTCTTGGGGCAATCCCAAAATTTTTCATGTAATTCTTAGACCCGCTTCGTTCGCTAAGCGTCTCCTTACGTCGCCGAGCGCATGCCCATTGACTTCGTCGAGCTAAACCTTCTTGTTAAATAAATTTCCGTTCGTTCCGTTGTTAGAACCAACCTCATCTCCCCGCTAAACTGCAATTTGCAAAAAAAGTTTGCTGCCGCAGGCATTACCCTGTGTGGTAGCAAACTTTTCTATTTTTATCAACCCCCTCGATGCGGGGGGGGAAGGGATTACTGGCTTACGATGTTGCCTGCGAATGAGAAGGCTATCTGCATGGTGTTGCCGTTGTCATCGTTAAACTGAGCCACGACGGCGAGGGCCATCTGGCTCTGAGTGATCTCGGCGCCCTTGATCTCGGCATAGCTTGCGGTATAGGTCTTGCCGCCATAGGTGAAGGTGCCGTCGATAGTGGTCTCCTGGCCTATGCTGAGGGTAGAGACGTTGTTGGTGGTGGTGAGGTTGAGACCGTAGAGCTTGAGACCCTTCACCTGGATAGAGTTCCATGTGAAGTCGGGGAGGGTGATGTCGGCGGTATTGCCGCTCTGGCCCTGCTTGGCTACGAGAGAGACGCTGGTGTTGTTAAACTGGGTCTCGTCGGTGTTGTCCTGCTTTTCGACGTTGCCCACGAATACCATGGCCACGGCTGTAGACTGGCCATTGTAGTTGTAGGTCTCGCCCTGATTGAACATACCACCGATGATCTGCACGATGGTGTTGATGATGTCCTCCGAGCAGCTGGTGGTGGTGAGGCCCATGGCTCCGAGCATGAGCACGAGTGAAATACGCTTGAAAATCTTCTTCATAATCGTTATTAAATATTTAATTTGTCTGCAAAGGTAAAGCAAAAGCGATAATTAAGCAAGCGAAAAGCGCAAAAGAATATATATAATAATAAGGTATTAAGGAAAAAGTTGTAAATTTGCATCTTAAACAAAAGACAAAATATAAATAACAACATATACATATGCTTACACTCAAACTTATCACAGAAGAGACCGAGAAGGTAATAGCCGGTCTGGAGAAGAAGCACTTCAAGGGTGCCAAGGAAGCCATCGACCAGGTGATCGCCATCGACCGCCAGCGTCGCGAGGCTCAGCAGGAGCTCGACAGCAATCTTTCGGCTGCCAAGAAACTGGCTGCTGAAATCGGCGGCCTGATGAAGCAGGGCAAGAAGGACGAGGCCGAGGGCGTGAAGGCCCAGGTGGCTGAGCTCAAGGAGACCAACAAGGCGCTCGAGGAGAAGAAGGCCAAGGCTGAGGAGGACATGAAGGCCCTGCTCTGCACCATCCCCAACATCCCCTACGATGAGGTGCCCGAGGGCTCGTGCGCTGAAGACAACTGGGTGGTGAAGTCGAACCTCAAGGAGTGTGTGGTGGGTCAGGACACCGTGGGCAACTGGGATTGCGACCCCGTGGTGGAGACTGCCAAGTTGCCCCATTGGGAACTGGCCATGAAGTACAACCTCATTGACTTCGACCTCGGCGTGAAGATCTCGGGTGCGGGATTCCCCGTATACCGCGGCATGGGCGCCCGTCTGCAGCGTGCCCTGATCAACTTCTTCCTCGACGAGGCGCGCGCCTCGGGCTACGAGGAGATCATGCCCCCTACCGTGGTCAACGCCGCCTCGGGCTATGGCACAGGCCAGCTGCCCGACAAGGAGGGACAGATGTATCATTGCGGTCTGGACGACCTCTACCTCATCCCCACAGCTGAGGTGCCCGTGACCAACATCTACCGCGACGTGATTATCGACGAGAAGGACCTGCCCATCAAGAACTGTGCCTACACCCAATGCTTCCGCCGCGAGGCTGGTTCGTATGGCAAGGACGTGCGCGGTCTGAACCGTCTGCATGAGTTCTCTAAGATTGAGATTGTGCGTATCGACACCCCCGAGCACTCGGCCGAGAGCCACAAGGAGATGCTCGACCACGTGGAGGGTCTGCTCAAGAAGCTCGAGTTGCCCTATCGCGTATTGCGCCTCTGCGGCGGCGACGCCTCGTTCACCTCTGCCGTATGCTACGACTTCGAGGTATACTCAGAGGCCCAGAAGCGCTGGCTCGAGGTATCGTCGGTGAGCAACTTTGACACCTACCAGGCCAATCGCCTGAAGTGCCGCTACCGTCGCGCCTCGGACAAGAAGACCGAGATAGCCCACACCCTCAACGGTTCGGCATTGGCTCTGCCCCGCATCGTGGCCGCCCTGCTGGAGAACAACCAGACAGAGGACGGCATCAAGGTGCCCGCAGCCCTCGTGCCCTACATGGGATGTGAGTACATCAAATAAACAATCCAACTTTCGCAAGTTATAACCAGCTCGGCTTCATCTACGCTTTTACGGTTATAGGTCTATTGCTTAACAACAGAAAGAACGGTATAAATATTTCTGCTTGTTCCGTTGTAAAACCTACAACCTAAAACCCCAAAAGGCTGAAAGCCGACCTAAAACCCGCGAAAGCTGAGTAAATCATACCCATGGCCACCCTCTCCTGCCCTCCCGGGAGAGCGAGCCACAGACCAACCACGACGCATCCCCCCCCCGGGGGGTATGTGTCCGAAAACACTTATCCCCCCAAGGGGGAGGCCGGGAGCGGACCGAACTATTTCATTATGTACAAGATTATTTCCAAGGAGCAATTCTCCGAAAAGGTATACAAACTTGAGGTGGAAGCACCCCTCATAGCCAAGAGCCGCAAGGCTGGTCATTTCGTCATCGTGCGCTGCGGCGAGAAGGGCGAGCGCATGCCCCTCACCATCGCGGGAGCAGACACCCAGAAGGGCACCATCACGTTGGTGGTGCAGAAGGTGGGACTCTCCAGCACACGCCTCTGCGACATGGAGGTGGGCGAGGAGATTACCGACGTGGTAGGCCCCCTCGGCAAGGCCACACACATCGAAAACTTCGGCACCGTGCTCTGTGCCGGAGGTGGTGTGGGAACAGCCCCCATGCTCCCCATCATACAGGCCCTCAAGGCTGCCGGCAACCGCGTCATCTCGGTCATAGCAGGCCGCTCTAAGGACCTCATCATCCTCGAGGACGAGGTGCGCGCAGCCAGCGACGAGGTCATCATCATGACCGACGACGGCTCGTATGGCCAGCAGGGCGTGGTGACCGTAGGCATGGAGCAGGTCATCCAGCGCGAGAAGGTGGACAAATGCTTTGCCATCGGCCCCGCCATCATGATGAAGTTCTGCTGCCTCCTGACCAAGAAATACGACATCCCCACCGATGTATCGCTCAACACCATCATGGTCGACGGAACCGGCATGTGTGGCGCCTGCCGCATCACCGTGGGCGGCAAGACCAAGTTTGTGTGCGTAGACGGTCCTGAGTTTGACGGCCATCAGGTGGACTTCGACGAGATGCTCAAGCGCGCCGGTTCGTTCCGCGGCGTAGAGCGGGAGGAGATGAGCCACCTCGAGGCAGACTGGCACAAGTGTGAGGCCACGGGCGAGATTATCGCCGACGAACTGCTGGCTCGCGAGGCCAAGGACATGGACACAACGACGCCCCTCGAGGTGCTGACCGACCGCAAGGCCGAGTGGCGTGAGGCGCTCCGCAAGAGCATGAAGGCCAAGGAGCGCACACAGATAGAGCGCTGCGTCATGCCCGAGCTCGACCCCGTCTACCGTGCCACAACACGCACAGAGGAGGTCAACAAGGGCCTCACCCGTGAGCAGGCCCTGACCGAAGCCAAGCGCTGTCTCGACTGCGCCAACCCCACCTGTATGCAGGGATGCCCCGTGGGCATCAACATACCCTCGTTTGTCAAGAACGTGGAGCGCGGCGAGTTCCTCAACGCAGCACGCGTGCTCAAGGCCACCTCGGCCCTGCCCGCCGTATGCGGTCGCGTGTGCCCCCAGGAGAAGCAATGTGAGAGCCAATGTATCCACCTCAAGATGAACGAGCCCGCCGTGGCTATCGGCAACCTGGAGCGCTTCGTGGCCGACTTTGAGCGCGAGAGCGGCAACATCTCCGTGCCCGAGGTGGCAGCCCCCAACGGCAAGAAGATAGCCGTCATCGGTTCGGGCCCCGCTGGTCTGAGCTTTGCCGGCGACATGGCCAAGCTGGGCTATAGCGTCACCGTTTTCGAGGCTCTCCATGAGATAGGTGGTGTGCTCAAGTATGGCATCCCCGAGTTCCGCCTGCCCAACAAGATTGTCGACGTGGAGATCGAAAACCTCCGCAAGATGGGCGTAGAGTTCATCAAGGACTGCATCGTGGGCAAGACCATCTCCGTAGAGGAGCTCGAGGCCCAGGGCTTTGCAGGTATCTTCGTGGGCTCAGGTGCAGGTCTGCCCAACTTCATGGGTATCCCCGGCGAGAACTACATCAACATCATGTCGTCTAACGAGTATCTGACACGTGTCAACCTCATGGATGCCTCCAACCCCGACACCGATACCCCCATCAACCCCGCCAAGCGCGTGATGGTGGTAGGTGGTGGCAACACGGCCATGGACTCATGCCGCACAGCCAAGCGTCTGGGAGCCGAGAAGGTGTACATCGTCTATCGCCGCGGCGAGGCCGAGATGCCAGCCCGACTCGAGGAGGTGAAGCATGCCAAGGAGGAAGGCATCGAATTCCTCACCCTCCACAACCCCATCGAATACAAGGCCGACGAGAACGGACGCGTATGTGCTGCCGTACTCCAGGTGATGGAACTGGGTGAACCCGATGCCTCAGGTCGCCGTTCGCCCGTGCCCGTAGAGGGCAAGACCGTCACCCTCGACATCGATACAGCCATTGTGGCCGTAGGTGTGAGCCCCAACCCCATCGTGCCCACCTCTATCAAGGGGCTCGAACTGGGTCGCAAGAACACAATCGTGGTCAACGAGGGCATGCAGACTAATCTGCCCACCATCTTTGCCGGAGGTGACATCGTGCGCGGCGGAGCCACCGTCATCCTCGCCATGGGCGACGGACGCAAGGCTGCTGCCTCTATGCACGAATACCTGTCGTAAGCATTCACTACCCCAGCACTCCTCCTCTCCCGCGCCCCAGGCACGAGAGGGGGAGGCTGATATTAACCATCCCGACTCCGCACCCCCTATCCTGAGTCGCTCCCCATACTGAGGAGATATAGCGAGGGGGCATCTATGTCAGCATTCTACACCATATTATTATTAATAGCCAGCAACGTGTTTATGACACTTGCCTGGTATGGCCACCTCAAACTGCAGCAGACTGGCGTGAGCAACAACTGGCCCCTGATAGGCGTGATAACCTTCTCGTGGATTATCGCCTTCTTCGAATACTGCCTCATGGTGCCGGCCAATCGTATCGGTTTCGATGGCAACGGAGGCCCATTCTCTCTGATGCAGCTCAAGGTCATCCAGGAGGTCATCGCCCTGGTGGTCTTCTGCGTGGTGGCCAATGTGCTCTTCCAGGGGCAGCAGTTGCAATGGAATCACTTTGCAGCCTTCCTCTGCCTGATCTTAGCAGTCTATTTTATCTTTAAGTAATGAAACGAATACTCCTGTCCATCCTTGCCCTCATCGTGGGGCTGACAGCCATGGCGCAGATGGCTGATGCCCAGCGCGCCATCGACGGCTACGAGTTTCTCGAGGCCGAAGGCATGCTCGCCAAGGTTCCCGAAAGCGACAGCCTCCAGTATGCCCATGCCCAGCTGCTCAAGCAGCAAGTGCGTGTGGGTTACAACAGCATGAATGCCATCGAGCGTGTGGCGGTCATCGACAGCATCATACTGCCCAAGGAGAATCTCCTCCAGGCCTATGCCCTCTCGTCCACCTCCGGCCGACTGGCCGTCGTGCCCACCATCGACAATCATCTGGCCACAGCATACATGCCCGAGCGAGGTGACAGAAGGTACACATCGCATGCCGATGCCCAGGGCCAGCAGCGACTCTACGTCTCCTTCCTGAGCGGGGGCAAGTACATCGACGAGGTGGCCATCAGCGGCATCTTCGACGACGAGGAGCACGAGATGATGTTCCCCTTTGTGATGGACGACGGACTGACCATCTACTTTGCAGCACGTGGTCCGAAGAGCATCGGAGGCTGGGACATCTACATGACGCGCTTCGACCTCGACGAGCGCCGATTCCTGAAGCCTCAGAACGTGGGCATGCCTATCAACTCGCCCGCCAACGACTTCCTATACGTCGTCGACGAGGAGCACAACATCGGATGGTTTGCCACAGACCGCAACATGCCCCAGGATAGCCTGTGCATCTACACCTTCGTGCCCAACGAGGTGCGCCACACCTATCCCCGCGAGGCCTACACCCCCGAACAGCTCGTCTCCCTGGCCCGCATCGGTTCGATAGCAGACACCTGGACGGACAAGGCCTTTGTGGCCGAGCGACGCTCCGTGCTGGCCGAACTGCGCCAGGCCAAGCCCGCCACTCAGGTTTCGCCCCAGTCCTCGACGCCCACATTCTCGGATCCCGAGATGCAGAAACGCTACGACTACTACCAGGAGGGGCTGCGCGACCTGACCAAAAAGGAGGCACAACTCACTAAACTCCGCAAGGTCTACCACGAGGGCAAGAAGGTCAACGCAGACCAGATCCTTGCCCTCGAAGGCGAGGTGGAGAAACTCCGCGACGACCTCGCGAAGCAAAAGAAACAGATAAGAACAAGCAACTAACATTCACCCCGGATCAGCCGGAGAGACCCTGATAAAGCAGGAGCGCTCCGGAGAAGCCCTGAGATTGCAGAAAAAAACGGCAATTACAGGCCATTCGGGCAAACACCACCCTTAATATCTACCTACCATGAAGTACCCCGAATCAGAACTTATCATCAATGGGGATGGCAGTATCTTCCACCTCCATCTCACCCCCGACCAACTGGCCGACCGCGTCATCCTCGTGGGCGACCCTGGGAGAGTCAATACCGTAGCGGCCCACTTCGACGAGTGCGAATGTGAGGTGCAGAGCCGCGAGTTTCACACCATTACCGGCACCTACAAGGGCAAGCGCATCACAGTCCTCTCCACGGGCATCGGCTGCGACAATATCGACATCGTGGTCAACGAGCTCGACGCCCTGGCCAACATCGACTTTGCCACCCGCGAGGACAACCCCACCTTCCGCCAGCTCACCCTGGTGCGCATAGGCACCTGCGGAGGCCTCCAGCCCGAGACACCCCTCGGCACCTTCGTGGCCTCTGTCAAGAGCATAGGCTTTGATGGTCTGCTCAACTATTATGCAGACCGCAATCGCGTGTGCGACCTCGAGCTCGAAGAGGCTTTCAAGGCCCACATGGCATGGTCGCCCCTCAAAGGAGCACCATACGTGGCCACAGCCTGTCCCGAGCTCATCGACCAGATAGCCGGCTCCGACATGGTGCGCGGCATCACCATCGCCTGCGGCGGATTCTACGGTCCACAGGGGCGACAGGTGAGGATGAGCATCCAAGACCCCGACCAGAACTACAAAGTGGAGGCCTTCCGCTACGGCGACCTCAAGGTATGCAACTTCGAGATGGAATCGTCGGCCCTGGCCGGTCTGTCCGCCATCCTGGGCCATCGGGCCATGACCTGCTGTATGGTCATAGCCAATCGCTATGCCCAAAAGATGAACACGGGGTACAAGAACCAGATAGACGACCTCATCACACTTGTACTCGACAGAATATGACAAACTCACACACTATTTGCGCCATCTCTACTGCTAAGGGTGGCGCAATTGGTATCATACGCGTATCCGGCCCCCAGGCCATCACAGTTACCGACAGCATCTTCCGCTCCGTCAGGGGCAAGAGCCTGACGGATGCGACACCCTATACCCTCAGTCTTGGTCACATCATGGACGGAGCGGAGGTGGTCGACGAGGTGCTCGTCAGCACCTTCCGCGCCCCCAACAGCTACACGGGCGAGGACAGCACAGAGATATCGTGCCACGGTTCGTCCTACATCCTACAGCGCGTCGTAGAACTGCTCCTGGCCCATGGCTGCACCCTGGCACGCCCAGGCGAATTCACCCAGCGTGCCTTCATGCATGGCAAACTCGACCTCTCGCAGGCAGAGGCCGTGGCCGACCTCATAGCCTCGCAGAATGCCGCCACACACAAAGTGGCCCTGCAGCAGATGCGCGGCGGATACAGCCAAAAACTCTCCCAACTGCGCGACAAGCTCCTGCAGATGACCTCTCTGCTCGAACTCGAACTCGACTTCTCTGAGGAAGACGTCGAGTTTGCCTCGCGCGCAGAAATCCTGGCCCTGGCCCACGAGGTAGATGCCGAGATCAGCCGCCTCACCTCCTCCTTCCGCCTTGGCAACGCCATCAAGCATGGCATCCCCGTAGCCATCATCGGAGCCCCCAACGTGGGCAAGTCGACCCTCCTCAACGCCCTCCTGGGCGACGACAAGGCCATCGTCTCCGACATCCAGGGCACCACACGCGACCTCGTGGAGGACACCATCACCATCCAGGGCTACCTCTTCCGATTCATCGACACGGCAGGCATACGCCACACCTCCGACACCATCGAACAGCTCGGCATCGAGCGCTCCATACAGGCTGCCTCCAAGGCCCAGATCATCATCCTGCTGACCGAGCCCGGAGTGCCCTACCCGGACATCCACCCCACAGCCGACCAGCACGTCATCCGCATCGAGAACAAAACAGACCACTTCCAGGCCCTCACCGGTCTTGGCCTCCCACAGCTCCAGCAGCAGCTCCTCGCCTGCGTAGACCAGCCCCGCGAGGACGAACTCCTCGTCACCAACCTCCGCCACTACGAGGCCCTCACCTCAGCCCGCGAATCCCTCCTGCGAGCCATCACCTCAACAGAGGCCAACCTCTCCGGCGACCTCATCAGCGAGGACCTCCGCCTCACCCTCTCCCACCTCGGCGAGATACTGGGCCAGATTACCACCGACGAAGTCCTCGGCAACATCTTCTCGCACTTCTGCAT
>CALZKW010000067.1 GCA_945788095.1 uncultured Prevotellaceae bacterium
CCCAACTGATATATATGAGATTGGTCATCTGATATATATGAGATTGCCCAACTGATATATATGAGATTACCCAACTGATATATATGAGATTGGTCATCTGATATATATGAGATTGCCCAACTGATATATATGAGATTGCCCAACTGATATATATGAGATTGGTCATCTGATATATATGAGATTACCCAACTGATATATATGAGATTGCCCAACTGATATATATGAGATTGCCCAACTGATATATATGAGATTGGTCATCTGATATATATGAGATTACCCAACTGATATATATGAGATTGCCCAACTGATATATATGAGATTGGTCACCTGATATATATGAGATTGGTCATCTGATATATATGAGATTGGTCGCATGGTCTTCTTGATAACATAAAGCACGCCCAGATGGGGCGTGCTTTGTGTAAATTGGGGAGGCATAACTCCTCTGCCGACGGAGGGCAAAGGCCGGGGGGCGACTTATTCGTTTACCTCGATATCAAAGTCCATCACGCCTACGAAGCGGGCATTCTTGCCCTGCTGACTGATGGGTATGTCGCGACCATCAGCATTCTTGAGCATGCGCACCTTGGTGAAGGCGGTGTGGGAGTGGCCACCCAGCACGGCATCGATGTAGTGGCTCTGGGCCACGAGCTTCTGGTCGTTGTATTTGTCCTCGGCTATCACACCCAGGTGGGAGAGGCAGATGACGAGGTCGCAGTGCTCCTGCTCCTTGAGCTGGCGGGCCACACGGTCAGCCTCGGTCAGCGGGTTGAGGAACTTCACCCCGGTGCTGTTCTTCTGACTCACCAGTCCGTCGAGCTCGGCACCTACGCCTACCACGCCTATCTTCAGGCCCTTGCGCTTGAGGATGGTGTAGGGCTCCACGATGCCCTCGAGTGGGGTACCGCGGAAGTCGTAGTTGCAGTTGACCACGGGGAAGTTGAGGCGGCGGAAGAGGCGCGCCATGTTGTCGATGCCAAAGTCGAACTCATGGTTGCCTATGGTGCAGGCATCGTAGCGCATGTGGTTCATCATGTCGGCCTCCACGTCGCCGCGGTAGAGATTATAGTAGGCCGAGCCTTGCGAGAAGTCGCCGCAGTCGAAGAGCAGCATCTCGGGGTCGGCATTGCGCAGACTGTCTACTACCACAGTGCGGCGCAAGAATCCGCCCTTGTTGGCGTAGGCCTTGTCGCTGGCGTTGGGGTTGTAGGGCATGATGCACGAGTGGGTGTCGTTGGTGTGCACCACGCTCAGACGGAGGGTCTGCTTCTTGGGTTTGGCCTGGTCGGCTTCGGTCATGCCCTCGAGCACGATGCGGCCATCGAGCTGCGAGGTGAGCACCTCGCCCTTGCGGGTCTTCGAGCGTATCCAGTCCATGTATACCTCGCGCACCACGTGCTGTGTCTTCTTCACCTTGCCCTTCTTGAAGGCAGGCATACCGTCGTTGCCTTCGGCCAGATAGTCGATGGTGGCTATGGAGTAGGTCTTCTTGGGGTTGACGGCCTTGCCCTTGATGGTGAGGGACTTCAGGTGGAGGTTCTCGGCTATCATCCTCACCTCGCGGCTCACGCACTCGCCACCGCGCTGGGCTATCTGCTCCATGAGTTCGAGCAAGACGTCGCCGCGCATCTCCACCAGGGTGTAGACATTCTCAAAGGGGGCTATCTCGATGATGTCGCCCACGCGCACCTCGCCTTGGGGCATGGCGCTGCGCAGACCGCCGCGGTTGAGGATGGCCAGGTCGGCCTTCTTGCCATAGCGGGGCGACACCTCCATGAGGGCATCACAGAGCAGATTGCCCAGTAGGGACTCGGGGTAACCGCCCGTCATATACTGTGCGCTCACTCCGAGCACAGGAGCGATGAGGCTGTCCACACCGGGCTTGTAGGGGGCGAGCAGGGCCTTGACCTCCGTGCTGATCTGACTGTCGAGGGCTGAGGTGACCTCGATGCGCTTGCCGGTCACTTCCTTCACCTCTGCCTTCTGGGCGAGGCTTTGCAGGGATATTGCCAGCATGGCGCTGGCCAGAAGTATCTGTTTCATTGTTTTTTAGGACAACAGACAACGGTCAACGGTCTAAAGTCAACGGTCAACGGTTGTTAGTTGCAAATGGTAAATTGTAAACTGAAAATGGTCCTCCTCCCTTTGGGGGAGTTAGAGGGGGCTAAACAATCGGATGTATTCGCTTTCGAAGTTGGGGGTGAGGATGCCCTTGCCGATGCTGTCGAGTATCTCCTGGCGTGTCCACCATCGTCCACCATCGGTCTCGGGACTGGGGCTCACCTCACCATCGTAGACGGCCTTGTGGGGGAAGACGAGTTCGCGCTCACGGTCGCTCTCGAACACATACTTCGTGAGGGCCTCGGGGGTGAAGTCCGTGATGCCCAGTTCCTCACTCACCTCGCGGCGTAGTGCCTGTTCGATGCATTCGCCCAGGTCCACGTGGCCGCCCACGGCGGTGTCCCACTTGCCGGGCTGTATGTCCTTCCACTCGGGGCGCTTCTGCAGATAGAGTTCACCCTTGGAGTTGAAGAGATGGAGATGCACCACGGGGTGGAGCTTCTTGCTGCCTCCGTGGCACTCGCCGCGTGTGGCGGCATCGATGATGTTGCCCTCCTCGTCCACGATGGGGAGCATTTCTTGCATATTGTCGGTCATGGGCATCAGGGTATGAGAAGTGATGAGTCGCCGTAGCTGAGGAATCGGAAGTCGTGAGCGAGGGCGTAGTCGTAGATGGTGTGCCAGTCTCCCTTGACAAAGGCCGACACGAGCAGCAACAGAGTGCTTTGTGGTTGGTGGAAGTTGGTAATCATCATCCTCACGATGTGGTAGTCGTAGCCCGGGGCGATGATAATCTGGGTGCTCGACTGCAATACCTCCAGTTCGTGGCGCTCCATGTAGCTCAACAGTGCCTCGAGGCCCTCGGTGGTGGTGAGCTGTGCCTCCTCCTGTGCATATTCGTAGGGCATCCACTGGGGGATGTGGAGGTCCTCCTCGCCGCGGCTGGCCAGCACGCCCATGTAGTAGAGACTCTCGAGGGTGCGCACCGAGGTGGTGCCTACGGCTATGGCCTCGCCCCCATGCTGAAGGAGGCGCTCTATGGTGGTGCGGCGCACAGCGATATGCTCAGTGTGCATGTCATGGCCGCCTATCTCCTCGCTCTTGACAGGCTTGAAGGTGCCGGCACCGACGTGGAGGGTCACCTCCTCGCGCTCAATGCCGTGAGCATCGAGATCGGCCAATACGCGCTCCGTGAAGTGCAGGCCCGCTGTGGGTGCTGCCACGCTACCCTTGATCTTCGAGTAGACAGTCTGGTAGGTCTGCAGGTCGCTCTCCTCCGTGTCGCGGTTGAGGTAGGGGGGGATGGGCAGTTCGCCCATGGCTTCGAGTATCTCGGCCCATGTGGCCTCGCCCTCCCAGGTGAAGTCGATGCGATGACTGGTGCCATGCACCTCACCACGTGTGGCGCTGAGCACAATGTCCTGGCCGCCTACGGTGACGGTGCGTCGGAGGCTGCCCTCCTTCCACTTCTTGAGGTTGCCCACGAGGCAGTACCATGCCACATGACCGCGCTGCAGGAAATTCTCCTGATACTCCTCGGGCCAGGCAGGTTCGAGCACAAAGACCTCGATGAGCGCTCCAGTCTCCTTGCGGAAGTGCAGGCGTGCTTGGATGACGCGGGTGTTGTTCATCACCACCAGTGCCCCCTTGGGCAGGTGGTCGGGTATGTGGCGGAATGTGGTCTCGCTCACCTCACCTTTATTATATACGAGCAGTTTGCTGCTGTCGCGCTCACTTAGGGGATACTTGGCTATGCGTTCGTCGGGCAGGGGATAGTTGTAGTCCTTGATCTGTATGTGCTTTGTCTCCATTTACTTCCAGAATGAGTCTTTCACACCACTGATGATGTCCTTGAGAAATCCTACTGCATTCTCTATGCGCGAGCTGCCCTGGGTGATGGCTCCCGAGGTGAAGCTCTTGACGCACTTGGCGTTGAGCTCGGTTATCTCGGTGCGCTCCTCCTGGGTGTACTCGCCGGCATGCTTGGTCAGCTGCTTGTTGATCTTGGCATAGTCGGTAGCTGCTTCCTTCCACTCCTTGAGGGTGTAGCGCGAACTGTTGAGTTCGATGTCGTTGCTGAGGCTGCGCAGGTCGTTGATAGCGCTCTTGCGTGTAGCGCACGAAGCCATTACGAGTGTGATGGCCGCGAGCAGGGTTATCTGTCTGATTCTTTTCATTGTCTTTCCTTTTAGGTGTTTATTTATATCAACGGAAAGAACGGAATATTATTTTTCTGTTTGTTCCGTTGTTAAGCCTAAGCCCTATAACTTCGACACAGGTAGCGCCTACTGTCATTGCCACTTGGGGGCTGTGACGGTGTGCGCGACCTGTGTCTGTTATTAGGGATGATTATGTGTTGTCTCTCAGTTGCTGGTGTTGACCACGGGCTGTGCCGACTCGTCGCCGCAGAGCACCACGAGCAGGTTGCTCACCATGTGTGCCTTCTTCTCGTCGTCGAGTACCACTACGTTCTCGTCGGCCAGTTTGTCGAGGGCCATCTTGACCATCGATACGGCTCCCTCCACGATCTTCTCGCGGGCTGTGATGATGGCTGCTGCCTGCTGGCGGCGCAGCATCACGGCTGCAATCTCGGGGGCATATGCCAGGTAGTTGATGCGTGCCTCTACCACCTCGAGGCCTGCCATCTCGAGGCGCTCATTGAGTTTGGCTGTCAGCACCTCATTGATTTCGGCGTTGCCTCCGCGGAGGGTTATCTCCTCGTCGTTGCCCTCGTTGTCGTAGGCATACATGCCAGCCACCTCGCGCAGGGCAGAGTCGCTCTGGATAGACACAAACTTCTCAAACTTGTTCATGCGGGCTGTGGCCGAATTGCCCACCTGGCCTGCTGTGCCCGACACGTCGGTGTCGATGTCGAAGAGTGCCTTGTAGGTGTCCTTCAGTCGCCATACCACCACGAGTCCGATGAGCACGGGGTTACCCGTCTTGTCGTTCACCTTGATGGGCTCGGCATTGAGGTTGCGGGCACGGAGGCTCACGTTCTTGACGCTCATGAAGGGGTTGAGCCAGTAGAAGCCCGTCTTGCGGAAGGTGCCTACATACTTGCCAAAGAAGGTCATCACCTTGGCCTCGTTGGGCTCCAGCTTAGAGAATCCACAACTGAAGATGATAGATACGATGGTGAGCAAGACAGCCACGGCAAAGAGTGCGGGCATTTCCTGCGCAGCTGCTGTGATGAAGGTGCCTGCTACGAGTATCCAGAGCACGATGTCGATGGCTATCATGAGGAAGCCATTGAGGTAACCGCCATTGAATTCAAACTCGCCTGATTTGTTCATTGTCATTTCCATATTCCTTAGTTTTTAGGTTTTTGGTTTTTAAGGGTAGAAAAGGGGAGTTAACTCGCTTCGCTCGTGGAGTTAAAAGGACGTCACCATAGACAATGGTATCGTCCCTATAACTTCCTTTTACTCGCTTTTAACCCCTTCTACTCTTAAGGGTTTTACTCATAAGACTCCCAAATCGCGATTTTATTTCATCATCTCTGCAATTTCTTTTGCATCGGCTCCATATTGGATGGCGGTCTGGAAGTCCTGGCGCGCCAGTTTCTTCTTGCGCATATCCATATAGAGTGCTCCGCGTGAGATGTAGAAGTCGGGGTTCGACGAGTTGATGTGTATGGCTTGGTTCATATCCTTGAGCGCATCCTCGTAGTCCTTGCGCTGCTGCTTGAGTCCTCCACGCACAATGTAGAGGGTGGGGTCGCCAGGGAATCGACGAATCAGGTTGTCCATCTGTTCCATGGCTTCACGGGGGCGGTTGTCCTTGCTGTTGAGCAATGCCAGTCCGAGCAGTGCGTCACGGTTGTCGGGCTCCAGTTTGATGAGGCGCTCGTAGTCGGTGCGTGCCTTGCGGAAGTCGCGTGTATTCATATAGAGATAGGCTCTTACGAAGAGTGCCTGTGTGTGGTTGGCGTCTATCTCGAGCACACGGCTGTAGTCATTGATGGCTCGTGCGGTCTGGTCGCGGTGGAGTAGGAGGGCAGCCCTCTCGAGCAGTATGATGATGTTGGAGGGTGTGATGAGCAGTGCCTCGGTGTAGGCCTCGGTGGCTTCGTCGAGTCTGTTCTGCTTCTCGTAGATGTGGCCCAGCTGCTGATAGAGCAGGGCATTGGCGCGTGCACTGGGCTCTGCCTCGATGGTGTTGCGCAGGAGGCGCTCGGCCTGAGGCAGACTGTCGTGCTCCATCATCGAGATGGCGCGCTTCACGCTCTCCTGATACACCACACTCGTGGTGTCTACCTGAGCCATGGCCCAGGCAGACACGGTGAGCATGATGATGGTTGATAGGATCCTTTTCATAGGGTAGGGTGTTAGGTTGTAGGTTTTGGGTTGTAGGTTTGATTTTTAACAACAGAAAGAACGGAATTATTTATTTCTGTTTGTTCCGTTGTTAAACCTAAAGCCTTAAGAGCGAAGCGGCCTAAAACCTATGAAACCAGGCAAGTCTTAACTTGCGAAGGTTGAACTACTTATTCTTGATGTAATCCACAATCCAGGCTCCTACCTCCTTAGTGCCATACTTGGCACCGCCCTCCACCTGAATCTCGGGGGTGCGCACGTTCTGGTCGAGGCTGGCATTGACAGCCTCGCGGATGAGCTTACCCTCCTCCTTGAGGTCGAAGTACTCGAAGAGCATAGCCACGGAGAGGATCTGTGCCAGGGGGTTGGCAATGTTGAGTCCCTTGCCCTGAGGCCATGAGCCGTGGATGGGTTCGAATACGGGTGTGCTGCTACCTGTCGATGCACTGGGGAGCAGACCCATCGAACCGGTGATGCATGAGCCCTCGTCGGTGAGGATGTCTCCGAAGGTGTTCTCGGTCACCATTACATCGAAGAAGCGGGGATCCTGAATCATGCGCATAGCGGCATTGTCCACATACATGAAGTCTGTCTCTACGTCGGGATATTCGGTCATAATCTCCTGGGCCACCTTACGCCACAGACGGCTTGATGCCAGGACGTTGGCCTTGTCTACCACGGTGAGGTGCTTGCGGCGCTGACGGGCATACTGATAGCCCACGCGCAGGATGCGCTCCACCTCGGGGCGGGTGTAGTAGTTGGTGTCGAGGGCGTCTTCGGTGCCAATCTCGTTGTTCATCTGGGGCTCCTGCTTCTGGCCGAAGTACATACCTCCGGTGAGCTCACGGATGCACACGAAGTCAGCGCCGCGCACCAGTTCGTCCTTGAGGGGCGACTTGTGCACGAGGCAGTCGAAGGTCTCCACGGGACGGATGTTGGCATAGAGGCCAAGCTTCTTGCGCATAGCCAGCAGACCCTGCTCGGGGCGTACCTTAGCGGTGGGGTCGTTGTCAAACTTGGGGTCGCCCACACTGGCGAAGAGTACGGCGTCCGCCTCCTCGCATATCTTGAATGTCTCTTCGGGGAAGGGGTCGCCCACTTCGTCGATGGCGTGAGCACCGCAGAGTGCCTCCTTGTAGCTCACCTCGTGTCCATACTTCTCAGCCACGGCGCTCAATACAGCCACGCCCTGTTCCATAATCTCTGGTCCGATACCGTCACCGGCCAGTACTGCAATGTTGAGTTTCATCTCTATATTTACAATTTTATAATTTACAATTTACCATTTTTCCCTTTGGGAGGCCATCTTCAATAGTCCTGCTCGATGAGGTTGAGCATCTTGATGGTAGCCTTCATGGCTGCCTCGGTCTGGTCGGCGTCGAGGGCTCGGGTGCGGAGCACGCGGTCCTGCCACTTCCACACGATGATGGTCTGCACGAGGGCGTCGGTGCGTCCTCCGGGTGGGATGCTCACGGTGTAGTTGTCGAGCCAGGGGAACTGTCGTCCGAGCTTGTTCTTGTAGATGTGGCGCACACAGCGCATGAAGGCGTCATAGAGTCCGTCGCCCGTGGCGCTCTCCTCGTAGGTTTCGCCATTGATTTCGAGGCGTATGCTGGCTATGGGCTTCAGTCCGTATGCTGTGGTCACTACGTATGAGAGCAGTTTGACATGCTCCTCGGGCGTGGCGTGCTTCAACACATCACTTACGATGTAGGGCAGGTCCTCCTGTGTCACGAGTTCCTTTTTGTCACCCAGTTCGATGATACGTTCTGTCACGCGCTTGGTCTGTTCGGGAGTCAGTTCGAGTCCCAGTTCCTCCAGGTTCTTCAGGATGTTGGCCTTGCCCGAGTTCTTGCCCAGCGCATATTCGCGCTTACGTCCGAATCGCTCGGGCAGCAGGTCGTTCATGTAGAGACCTGCCTTGTTGTCGCCGTCGGCGTGCACGCCAGCCACTTGTGTGAATACGCTGTCGCCTGTGATGGGCTTGTTGGGTGGTATGGCGATGCCGCTGTAGCTCTCCACCAGGTGGCTCACCTCATTGAGTCGACTCTCGTCGATGCTGGTGTGGGCATGAAACTGGTCCTTGAGTATAGCCTGCACGCTGGCCAGGGGGGCATTGCCTGCACGCTCGCCGAGTCCGTTGACGCTGGTGTGTATGCCTCGGCATCCTCCCAACACGGCTCCCAGCACATTGGATATGGCCAGGTCGTAGTCGTTGTGGGCATGGAAGTCGAAGTGTGTGTCCGGGTAGCGTCGTGTCATGCTGCGCATGTAGCCCACGAGTTCGAGGGGATTGAGCACACCCAGTGTGTCGGGCAGCATGAAGCGCTTGATGCCGCAGTCCTGGAGTCCGTCCACGATGGCGTAGACGTAGTCGGGCGAGTCCTTCATGCCGTTGCTCCAGTCCTCGAGGTAGACGTTGACCTCTACTCCCTGCTCATGGGCGTAGGCGATGACACCGCGGATGTCGGCGGTGTGCTGCTCCACGGTCTTCTTGAGCTGGCCTTCGCAGTGGCGTCGCGAACCCTTGCACAGGAGGTTGATGTTCTTGGCTCCGGCCTCCACGATCCAGTCGATGCTGGTGTGTCCGTCCACGAATCCGAGCACCTCCACCTTGTCTATATGTCCGGCCTGACGGGCCCAGCGGCAGATGCTCCTGACGGCTTCCTGTTCGCCGGCCGATACGCGTGCCGAGGCCACCTCGATGCGGTCCACGCGGAGGTCCTGCAGCAGGGCGCGTGCTATCATCAGTTTCTCATGAGGCATAAAGCTCACTCCGCTGGTCTGTTCGCCGTCGCGGAGTGTGGTGTCCATGATTTCTATGTGTCGTTGGTTCATTGTTCTTTGGGGTGATGGGCGAATTGGTCTAATTGGCCTGATTGGTCTGATTGGTCAAATTGGTCTAATTAGTAATTGGCCTGTGGCCTAATGGCCCTGTTAGCCTTGTGTCTTAAAAGTAATTTCTTGCCACGCAGAGGGCGCGGTTGATGTCGCTTTCGGTCTCCATTGTGTCCTCGTTGATGTGGCAGAGGTCGCGTAGGGCGTAGATGTCAGCTCCCTCGTCGGTGTTCTGGTGGGGCATGGCTGCAAAGAGATGGTTGCGTGCATCTATAATGCGCACCGCTCCCAGGATGTATTCCCCATCCTGGTAGCGGAGCTGTTCGTCTACGTATTGGCACAAAGCTTCAGCAAAATCACTTGCCTGATTCATAGGCCTCAATCTTGTCCTTGTTGTCAAGCAGGAAGTCGATGTCGTCGAAGGCATTCATGAGGCAGTACTTCTTGTAGCTGTTGAGCTCGAAGTACTCGCTGCGGCCTGTGGCGAGGTTGGTCACCTTCTGCTCGGGCACATTCACCTCCACCTGCATCTGTGGGTTGGCCTTGATGGTGGCAAAGAGCTCGTCGGAAAAGTCCTGGCTCACCACCACGGGCAGCACGAAGCAGTTGAGGAGGTTGTTGCGGTGTATGTCGGCAAAGCTGCTCGAGATGACCACGCGCACGCCGTAGCCAGCGATGGCCCATGCTGCATGCTCGCGGCTCGAGCCCGAACCCCAGTTCTGTCCGCCCACGATGATTTCGTGTACACCCTCGCGTGGTGTCTCGCAGTAGTCGGGCTGGTTCATCACGAAGTCCTCCACGGGCTTGCCTTCAGCGTCGAAGCGGAGGTCGTGCATGAAGGCGTCGCCAAAGAATTTTGGGTCTCTGGTGGTGCTCGCCAGATAGCGTGCGGGTATGATAAGGTCGGTGTTGCAATTGTCGATAGCGACAGGGATGCAAGTACTCTTTATGATGTCAAATTTCTGTTTCATTTTCCTTTGAACTTTTCTTTTTATGCCCTTGGATCGGTGATTACTCCTGTCAGCGCGCTGGCGGCCACTACGAGGGGCGAGGCGAGGATGGTGCGTGCACCGGGTCCCTGGCGTCCCACAAAGTTGCGGTTTGATGTCGAGATGCTCAGTTTGCCTGCGGGCACCTTGTCGGGGTTCATGGCCAGACAGCTTGAGCATGAGGGCAGACGCAGTTCGAAACCTGCCTCCTCGAGCACCTTGTCGATACCCTCGTCGATGATTTGCTGGCGCACCAGCCATGAGCCGGGCACGAGCCATGCCACCACGCCCTCGGCCTTCTTCTTGCCCTTCACCACTGATGCAAAGGCGCGGAAGTCCTCGATGCGTCCGTTGGTGCAGGCGCCCAGGAAGCAGTAGTCGATGGGGGTGCCCAGGAGTTTCTGTCCAGGTTCAAACTGCATGTACTTGAGCTGTGAGAGGAAGCCAGCCTGCTCGCTCTCGGGTATCTCGTCGAGGGTGGGAATGCACTCGTCGATGGCGATGCCGGCACCGGGGTTGGTGCCGTAGGTGATGCGGGGCTTGATGTCCTCGGCGCGGTAGCTCACCTCCATGTCGAACACGGCGTCGTCGTCGCTCTTCAGTTTCTTCCATTCCTCCACGGCCTTGTCCCATGCCTCGCCCTTGGGGGCATACTCGCGGTCCTTGAGGTAGGCAAAGGTGGTCTCGTCGGGGGCGATGATACCCGCGCGCGAACCCATCTCAATGGAGAGGTTCGACAGGGTCAGACGTCCCTCCATGGAGAGGTTGCGAATGGTGTCGCCGGCATACTCTACGACGTAGCCTGTGGCGCCGCTGGTGGTCATCTGTGCCATGATGTAGAGGGCGATGTCCTTGGCGGTGACGCCGGGCTGAAGCTCACCGTTGATATTGATGCGCATGCTCTTGGGCTTGGCCTGCAGGATGCACTGGCTGGCCAGCACTTCGGCCACCTCACTGGTGCCGATACCCATGGCCAGGGCGCCCACTGCTCCGTGGGTTGAGGTGTGCGAGTCGCCACACACGATGGTCATGCCTGGCAGCGAGAGTGCCTTCTCGGGGCCTACGACGTGGATGATACCGTTGTCCTTGGTGCCCATGGCAAAGTGGGTGATGCCAAACTCCTTGCAGTTGGCCTCGAGTGTCTCCACCTGCTTGCGGCCCACGGGGTCGTCGATGCGCTCCTGCTGGTCGCTGGGTGTGTTGTGGTCGGGCATGGCAAAGACGTGGTCGGGGCGAAACACCCGGATGCCCTTGTCGCGGAGTGTGTCGAATGCCTGTGGTGTGGTCACCTCGTGGCAGTAGAGGCGATCGATATAGAGCTGGGTGGGACCGTCCTGCACGTTCTGTACCACGTGGGCATCCCATATTTTGTCGAATAGTGTGTTCATTATTTTGGGGGCCCCACCCCAGCCCTCCTCAAGGGGAGGGAGAAACAGTGGAGCTATTGTTTATTGTTAACTATTATTTGTTCATTGTTCGCCCCCCCCCTTGGGTGAGTTTGAGGGGGGCTTTTTTTACTTCTTAAACTTATTGATAGCGTCGATGTAGGCCTCTACGGCGGCGGTCACGATGTCGGTGTTGGCGCCGAAGCCGTAGTAGGTGTGCTTGTCGTACTCCACGCTCTGGTGCACCTTGGCCAGGTCGTCGCTTCCCTTCGAGATGGCCTGTATGGTGAAGTCCTTGAGCACCATGTCGCGCTTGATGATGGTCTTGAGAGCCTTGATGGCTGCATCCACGGGGCCGTTGCCGCTCGATGCTGCCTCAAACTTCTCGCCGGCGATGTCGAGACCGATGCTGGCCACGCTCTTCACACCCTTACCGGTGGTCACCTGCAGGTAGTCCAGTTTGATGGCCTTGCCTTCGGTGCGCTCGGCACCTGCCAGCACGAGGATGTCGTCGTCGGTCACCTCTTTCTTCTTGTCGGCCAGTGCGAGGAAGTCCTGGTAGATCTGGTCGAGCTTCTCGCCCTCCACCTCCACGCCGTTGATGCTGAGGCGGTGCTTGAGGGCAGCGCGGCCCGAGCGTGCTGTGAGCACGATGCTGGCCTCGTCGATACCCACCTCCTTGGGATCCATGATTTCGTAGGTTGAGGCATTCTTCAAGACGCCGTCCTGGTGGATGCCCGATGAGTGGGCAAAGGCGTTGCGACCCACGATGGCCTTGTTGGGCTGCACGGGCATGTTCATCAGCGAACTGATCATGCGGCTCGTGGGGTATATCTTCTGGGTGTTGATGTTGGTCTCGATGCCCAGGTCGGGATGGGTCTTGAATATCATGGCCACCTCCTCGAGCGAGGTGTTGCCGGCGCGCTCACCGATGCCGTTGATGGTCACCTCCACCTGTCGTGCTCCGCCCAGCACACCGGCTACGGTGTTGGCGGTAGCCATGCCCAGGTCGTTGTGGCAGTGGGTCGAGAGGATGGCTCGGCCGGCTGCGAAGGCGTCGACGTGCTCATAGAGGTATTTGATCTTCTCCTGGTATTCGTTGGGCACGCGGAATCCGGTGGTGTCGGGTATGTTGCACACGGTGGCACCGGCCTTGGTCACGGCGTCGATGACGCGTGCCAGGTACTCATTGTCGGTGCGGCCTGCGTCCTCGGCGTAGAATTCCACATCCTCCACGTAGCGCTTGGCATACTTGACGGCAGCCACGGCGCGCTCGATGATCTCCTCGGGGGTGGAGTTGAACTTGTAGCGTATGTGGCTCTCGCTGGTGCCGATACCGGTGTGTATGCGCTTGTGCTTGGCATACTTGAGGGCCTCGGCCGCCACGTCGATGTCGCGCTCCACGGCACGGGTCAGGGCACAAATGGTGGGCCAGGTCACGGCCTTGCTTATCTCGATGACCGAGTTGAAGTCGCCTGGCGAACTGACGGGAAATCCCGCCTCGATCACATCCACGCCCAAGGCCTCGAGCTGGCGTGCCACCTGAATTTTCTCAACTGTGTTGAGCTGGCATCCGGGCACTTGCTCACCGTCGCGGAGCGTGGTGTCGAATATAAAGAGTCTTTCGCTCATCTTTTTTACCTTAACTTGTTTTACATTGTGACGGCAAAGATACAATATAAATGTATTCGACGCAAACAAATGTTAAAGAAATTATATTTTGTGCACACTTGTCAACTCAGATGCGCAGATTGTGTGGCAATTTGTTAGTGTCCATCTTCTGCCCCATGTGCCCGCACATCTTTGGTTGCCATCGCCTTCTGTCGCTCCGTGGCGGGTCCGTGATAGGGGTGTAGCACATAGACCAGCGAGACCTTGTTCGTCACCCTGTTGGTGCGAAAGTAGAGGTTGTCGCCGCGATGCAGTTTGCCGTTGAGGCGCTTGGTATGGGGTGCAGGTGTGATGATTGCCATAGTGGAAAAGATTAAAGTTTATACAAGGTAATAAATTTTCTTGGGATTTGCAAGCAATTAAGGCTTTTTATACCTTATATATTATTGGAATCCTAATTTTCGGGTCACCAGTATAGCCCTGCGTTTGTAAATTGGGAGTTTAGCGGGGAGAGAGGAGGGGAGAAAATATCAATAAATAGGGATAATCGCAAATTAGTTCAAACATACTTAACGATTTGATTGCCAGTGTCATAGATTTTTTTGTATCTTTGCATAAGAAACAAAAAAATCCCCCAAACTGCTTTGTACGGCCTGTTTTGGGGGAAACGAAAATAAATCGTCAT